>NZ_CAKJTP010000218.1:4846-6376 GCF_917627335.1 Protofrankia sp. CiT1
CGCGTCATCGCTCCCTATCCATCGCCACGCGATGCACGGGTACTCCGGCTCGCCGGTGGCCACCCACCACTTCCGGTGGCTCCCCGCGCCGCCTCGCGAGGCACGCACCCCAACCCCACTTCTTGATCCACGCCCTTGTTGCCGGGCGCCCTTAATGACAATAGAAATCATGCAAAGGTCGCATATACCTTTGATCTTCCGTCGGCCGCGTCGTCTCGTGAGCCTGGTAGGAAGCCGGCCCCGCCTCGTGCTGAGCGTTTGACGCCATGGTGCCGGGTCGGCATCCAACACAGCGGACAGAACGGACGGTGGAGCCGGTGACGGTGACCAGTGTGGACACAGCCGATGGCGAGGAACGGGACGAGCGGGTACCCGTCCTCTACGGCGTGGTGCGTTTCGAGCCGGGAGAGGAACGGCGGGTCCGCGATACGACGATCGCCTTTGATTCGCCCAGGTCGGCGGAGCTGTTCGCGGTGGAGAGCGGCTGGCACGACTTTCAGGTGTGCCCGCTGTTCTTCTTCGTCGACACGGTCACGATGCCGGCGGCCGGGCGGGTGCTGCTGGGTGCGGCGTTGGCACGGTCGGTGCGGCGGGCCGGTGGCCGATGAACGGCGGTGGGGAGTACACGGTCACGATCTATCCGGCGGATCGACCCGCGGACGTGGCGCGGGCCTGGGCCGCGCTACCGGACGGGGTGGGGTTCGCGGAGGCATGTGGTGATGTTGACGTGACGCTGGTGTTCCGCCCGATGGACAACCTGGTATCGCCGCACGCCGCGGACGGGATTCCCGCCGGGCCAGGCTGAGCGCTCGGGCGGTTGGTAGCGCGATGAGGTGCAGGGGTCAGAATCCCGGCGGGTACTCATGTCCGGCGTCGGGATTCTGGCCCTTTATCGGGTGGCCGTGCCCGTGGTGACGAGTTCCTCGACGGCGGCCAGGCGGTGGCTGAGGTCGTCCAGGCGCTGTTCGATGCGGCCGATCCCGGCAAGGATCTCCTGATCGGTCGCGTGGCCAGGTGTGTCCGAGACACGGTTGCCGACCAACACCCCGATCAGGTAATCGTCAGGCCAGTCGAGGGCGCGGGCGATCGCGGACAGGGTGGCGTTTTGCACCCGCCGGCCGTGTGCGCCGTGCTGGACCTGCCGCAGTGTCGCTACCGACACGCCCGACGCGGTCGCGAGCGCCTGTTGTCCGATGCGGCGTGCGGCCATCCGGGCGTTCAACGCGTCGGCGACCGCCTGCCAGTCCTCGCCCTCGACGCGGCCTCGCGCGGTGTAGACGGAACCTCGTACATGATCCATAGAAGTATGTTAGCTGTGAAGCAAGCAGCGACGTCATACCAAAGTTGCATACCTCCCCGGCCGGCTGTTGGAATGTCCGCAGATCACCACAGCTTGACTCATACCAAACACGCATATAACCAGTGCATATCAGTTGATAAGCGGTTCACAAGCGATGCACTGTTAGTCCTACGACGACAGGTGGCCGGCAACAGCCGGCGAGCTGATGAGGTGGGACGAGGTGAGGCCGC
>NZ_CAKJTP010000219.1:0-4964 GCF_917627335.1 Protofrankia sp. CiT1
GCCCGACACTCTGGACGGGACGCGTTGCCGGGCACTCGCCCGGCAACTGGCCGCGCAGCGGGTGGAGATCTCGGTGGAGTCGACCGAGCCGATGAGCACGGACATCAATCTCACCACGCTGCTCGGCACCGGTGACCCGAACACTTTCGACCCGCCGGCGGCCTGGGCCTCGCGCAGTCCCTGGGACCGGCTCCGGGTGCCGATCGGTGTTGCCGAGGACGGCTCCCCGGTGGAGCTGGACCTCAAGGAATCCGCACAGGGCGGGATGGGTCCGCACGGGATACTGATCGGCGCGACCGGGTCGGGCAAGAGCGAGTTGCTGCGCACGCTCGTACTGGCACTCGCGATGACCCACTCCCCCGAGGTGCTCAACGTCGTACTGGTCGACTTCAAGGGCGGCGCGACCTTCCTGGGCCTGGACGCGCTGCCGCACACATCAGCAATAATCACAAATCTCGCGGACGAGCTGCCGCTGGTAGACCGTATGCAGGACGCGCTGCACGGCGAGCTGGTCCGCCGGCAGGAGGCGCTGCGCAGGGCCGGGCACAGCTCACTCCATGAGTACGAGCGCGCTCGGATCGCAGGCGCCTCCATCGAGCCGATGCCAACATTGATCATCATCGTCGACGAGTTCAGCGAACTGCTGGCAAGCAAACGCGATTTCACCGAGCTGTTCGTCATGATCGGGCGACTCGGCCGTAGCCTCGGGGTGCATCTGCTGCTCGCTTCGCAGCGTCTCGACGAGGGACGGGTGCACGTCCTGGAATCGCATCTGTCCTACCGCATCGCGCTGCGGACCTTCTCCGCGATGGAGTCGCGCGCCGTCCTCGGCCTGCCCGACGCATACACGCTGCCGTCGGCGCCCGGCAACGGGTATCTCAAAACCGACACGTCGACTCTGATCCGTTTCCGGGCGGCCTATGTCTCCGCACCGCACCGGGCCACCACCGTCAGCGCCAGTCGCGCGGCCGCCAGCCGGCAGGTGGCCGCGTTCGCCGCCGGTTACATGGCGCCTACGCTGCCGCCTTCAGTGGATCACGCCGATCAGCAACCGGACGTGTCCGATGCCAACCCGCCCGGCAAGCCCCTCATTCAGATCATCCTGGATCGGTTGCAGGGCGAAGGGCCACCAGCCCACCAGATCTGGCTCCCGCCGCTGGCCAACCCGCCCACTCTGGACCAGCTCCTGCCGCCGCTGGCCCCGGATCCGGAACACGGCCTGGTACCGCTGAGTCGACCGGATCGGTCCGAACTGTCAGTGCCGATCGGCATCGTCGACCGGCCGTTCGACGGCCTGCGTGACCTGCTCATGGTCGACCTCGCCGGGGGCGCCGGCCACGTCGGTGTGGTCGGGGCACCGCAGAGTGGGAAGAGCACCCTGCTGCGCACCCTGATCCTCAGTTTGGCGCTGACCCATACCCCACGGCAGGTGCAGTTCTACTGCCTCGACTTCGGTGGTGGTGCGCTCGGCGGGCTCGCCGACCTGCCACACGTCGGCGGCGTCGCCTCCCGGCTCGACGTCGACCGGGTCACCCGCATCGTGGCCGAGGTGTCCGGCCTGCTCACCGCTCGCGAACGGCTCTTCGCCGACCACAGCCTCGCGTCCATGACGGACTATCGACAGCTGCGCCGTGACGGCGGCTACCAGGAAGACCCGTATGGGGACGTCTTCATCGTGATCGACGGCTGGTTCACCCTCCGCCAGGAGTTCGAACAGCTCGAGCCAGTGCTGTCAGACCTCGCCAACCGCGGCCTCAACTACGGCGTGCATCTGATCATTTCCGCCGCACGCTGGTCGGAAATCCGGCCAGGCATGCGGGACCTGATCGGCAGCCGACTCGAACTGCACCTGGGCGACACGCTCGACTCCGAGGTGGGCAGCCGAGCCGCCGCGAACGTGCCCGCGACGCCCGGCCGGGGCCTGACGTCCGAAGCGCTGCATTTCCTCTCCGCGCTGCCGCGCCTCGACTCCTCGACGACCATTAACGATCTTGCTATCGCAACCCGGGCCGTGGTGGACGCGGTGCTCCAGGCCTGGCCCGGCCCGAGCGCCCCAGCGGTACGGCTGCTGCCCAACCTCCTCGCCGCCGAACGGCTGCCCCCGCCCGACGGCGACCTGCGGATGGCCATCGGTCTCGACGAACATCGGCTTGAACCGGTGTTCCACGACTTCAGCGAATCCGCCCATCTGATCGTGATCGGTGACGCGGGCGCGGGGAAGACGAACCTCCTGCGCCTCGTCGCACAAGCCGTCGAGAAACGGTACTCGACCGCGGAAGCACGGATCATGTTGGCCGACTACCGGCGAGACCTCTTCTCCATGGTGACGCCAGAGCGCCAGCTCGGCTACGCCGTGTCGAGCGACGCCCTGCGACAGATCATCCGCGAAGCCAGCGAAACGCTGCGCGCCCGGCTGCCAGGCCCGGAGATCACTCCCGATCGGCTGCGGCGGCGCGACTGGTGGATAGGACCGCGGTTGTTCGTCGTCGTCGACGACTACGACCTGGTGTCAAGCGGAATGACGACTCCGCTGGAACCGTTGCTGGACCTGCTTCCCCAGGGAGCCGACATCGGCCTGCATCTCATCATCTCCCGGGCCGCGGCGGGCGCATCACGGGCGATGTACGACCCGATCATGCGTCGGCTGTGGGATCTCGGCACGCCAGCGCTGTTGATGTCATGTCCCCGGGACGAGGGTACGTTCCTCGGCGACGTCCGGCCCCGGACGCTTCCCCCGGGCCGCGCCCAGCTCGTCAGCCGGCGGCAGGCCCAACTCGTCCAGTGCGGCTTCGTCCCTGTCCCGACAGTCGAGGAACTGTTCCAGTGATGCTCCCGCGCCTGCGTCGTGAACCCGGCGGCGCAGGCGCGGGAGGCGCGCATGCGACGGAACGGACCCACAGCCGGCGCCGTACCGACCCGGCCCCGTGTGACGAGGGCGCCAGCGAACGGCCACGACGCTGGCAATCCGGGAAAAGACCGCTGGTGGCGGCCTCGGCACGGTGCCGAGGCCGCCACCAAGCGCCGGTCCGTCCCCGGCCGGCGCGGCCGGTTACACGGGCACCGCCAAGATCTCCTGACCATCAGGCGTAATAATCATAAGTGTGGCGATGTGTTCTATGGGAATACCGACAGCCCCACTGATACGTTCGCCCGCGGGCGTGGGTGAGTGGGGTGGTACGACCCAGGTGCCGGCGATGTCCTGGATTCCCTTGTGGGAAACCGCGACGAGCCTGCAACGCTCTCCAGCGGCAACAGCGCGTTGGGTACCTGCTACCGTAAGCTGAATTCCGGTTCCCCAGACAGCCGGGGTGAGTACGGCCCGGCCGGTGACAGCTGTCTTGGTATCGCTGCCCTCCACAGTACGGACGCCGACGGACGGTGTGGGCGCGGCCACCGGCACCGGCGCGGCACTGTTGGAGTTACCCATAGCGAAACCGACCGCGCCCGCAGTCGCCACACCGGTTGCGGCCGCGGCAGCAACCGCGAACAACAGCCGTCGTGGCAGAGCATTCGGCGGCAGACCGGCCAGCGGTGGGCCGGCCGGGATCGTGTCCGGCGCCGGCAGGCCCACAACCTCATCCTCCTCGGTCATGGTGCCAGCCGCCAGATCCGCGACGGTGTCGCCCAGATCAAGCAACTCGGCATGGCACGACTCGCAGGAGCGCACATGCTCCTCAAGCCGCGCCTCCTCCTCGGGCTCAAGCGCCCCGAGCAGGTAGGCGCCGAGCGCACGGCGGTACTCCACATCGGTGGTCATACAGCCAACTCCCGCCCCTCATCGAACGCAAGTCGAAGAGTCCGTAACGCATAGTGGATCCGCGACTTGACCGTACCGACCGGAATACCCAGGACACGAGCAGCTTCTACAGCTGTCCTGTCCTTGAAGTACACCTCTATGAGGACGGCACGGTGCTCGGGGGTGAGACGGGACAGCGCCCGTTTAACTTCAAGTGCGGTCAAAACCTCCTCAGAACGGTCCCAGACGGCGGTCTCCGCGGCGTCGTCCTGGTTCACTTCGGTTGGCCGCGCCCGCTTCGCGCGGTAACCATCGACTGTGACATTATGTGCAACCCGCATGAGCCAACCACGTACGGAACCCCGCTCCGGGGTCAATGCCTCCGCATTGTGCCAAGCCCGCAGCAACGTCTCCTGGACGATGTCCTCCGCGCGATACCGGTCACCGACCGTCAGCCGCAGTACGTAGGACAGCAACGGGGCGCCGTGCTCGGCGTAGAGCTGCCGAACGAACTCGGCCCGATCCCTCGGCTGTTCCGCTGGTCGGGGCAGGGCTAGATGTCCGTCGCGTGGATCGTCTCCGACCTGGACCATGATTGGGCAGCCAACCAGTTCAGGTCAGTTCGGATCCACCGGCACAGCCCGGATGTCGGTTCGGGCCCGCCCGTCGCCCGGAGTGCCGTCCACTCGCACCACGCTCGTTCGATCTCATCACAGCCACCTAGATCTATGCAGATAATAGATAACCCTGCTTTAATTTTTACTAATGTGGACAAACCCTAATGGATTCCCCGGACGAACGCCGCATGATCCCCGAAACTGGACACTCTCGTCCGGAGCCGGCGGAATTTTGTGTGTCTGGCGGGAACGGACCACCGGCCCTAGGCAGCCGGGTAATGGCATTATGATCATCTGATCGCGCGGCAGCACCCCCGGCGGGCACTCACCCACCGCGTTGTCTGTCCACCTTACTCAGCCGGCTAAGAGCGCCTGGCAACAGGGGGCGCGCTGCCACGGGGCCGGGATACGGACCTCGTGTCATCGCTGCCCATGCATTGCCGCGCGATGCATGGGCAGCCCGGCTCGCCGGTCGCCGCCCACCACAGTGGCTCTCCGCGATACCCACACCCAACCCGGCTCCTTCATCCACAGTCCTGGCGCCGGGCACTCCCCGACACGCCTGATAGCTGACGGCCGACACGAACGATGGCCCAGCAAGACAACCTGCC
>NZ_CAKJTP010000220.1:0-4865 GCF_917627335.1 Protofrankia sp. CiT1
GGGTGCTGTCGGGCGTGGTCTGCCGGCCGGGCGGTCTGACCGTTTCGGGTGGCCGGGCGAGGCGCTGTCGGTCGTTCTGGTCGGGGTTCGCTCCTTCCATATTTTTAGAGCGACCGGCAATAGGGGACGCGGCGTCGCGGGGCCAGGGCATGCACCTCGCGTCGTTGTCGTCAGTCGGCGCCCAACACCAGGGCGCCTTCCTCGGGTGCTCTTATGCAACCCCGCTGGGGACGTTAATCGCTGCCGCCGAATTATGCAACGACGATCGTTGCATATATGCTGGGGCGGTGGTGGCAGCCGAGCCTCGTCCGCGCGGGCGGCCCCGCGACGAGTCGGTGGACGTACGGGTGCTGGCCGCCGCCGTACAGGAGCTGGCCGACAAGGGGATCGCCGAGTTCTCCGTCACCGCGGTGGCGGCCAGGGCCAAGGCCGCCAAGCGCAGCATCCACGCCCGCTGGCCGCGGCGGGAGGATCTCATCCTGGCCGGGATGTCCACGTTGGCGGCAGGCCTGACCCCGCCGCGGACCGGCACGATCGTGGCTGATCTGGCGGTTCTGCTCGACGGGATCGCGGCGGTGTTCGTCGAGCCCCGGCGCAGTATCCTGCAACGCTGCGTAGCGGAGATCAAACAATTTCCGGAGATCTACCAGGCGTTCACACGCGACTCGATCGACCGCTGCCTGGCCGCGATCGAAGATGCCGTCCACGACGCCGCCGCGCGCGGAGAGATCCGCGGTGACGCCAATGCCGCGGCCACCGCCGAGGCGCTCATGGGCGCCGCGGTGCTGCGCGCGTCCTTTTCCCTCGACCCGGTGCTACCGATCGCCGTACGGGAGGAGATCGTGGGTCTTCTCCTTGACGGCCTGCGTCCACGCCGTACCGACTGAGCTCCAGCCGTGATCGTCGGGCAACGGCCTTGCCGACCGCGGTTGTGGAGGCCCGGCGCAGGCCGTGACAGTCTTCTCGGGGAGGTACGTATGACGTCGACAGTGCGGGCGGCCGTGCTCACGGAGGCCGGTACGGGCCTGGAGTTATCCGAGATCGTTCTTCCTGATCCGGGCCCGGGCCGGGTCCGGGTGCGGCTTGTCGCCGCGGGTGTCTGTCACTCCGACCTCTCGCTGGCGAACGGGATGCTGCGCCAGCCGCTGCCCGCCGTGCTCGGGCACGAGGGGGCTGGCACGGTCGTGGCTGTGGGACCAGGGGTCACCCGGGTCGCCGTCGCTGACCCGGTGCTGCTGAACTGGGTTCCCGCCTGCCGGGAGTGCTGGTTTTGCCGCCACGGCGAGCCCTATCTGTGCGAGCGTGCCGCCGATGCCAGCGCGGCACCCTACGCGGCGTTGCCCGACGGGCGCCCGCTCTACCCGGGGCTGGGTACGGCCGCGTTCGCCGAGGAGACGGTCGTGCCGGAGAACGGCGTGCTCCGGTTGCCGGCCGATGTCCCGTTGGCGCAGGCCGCCGTCCTCGGGTGCGCGGTGCTGACCGGCGTTGGCGCGGTGCTCACCAGCGCCAAGGTCGCCGCAGGTGCGTCCGTGCTGGTCATCGGGCTGGGCGGGGTAGGGCTGTCGGTGCTCCAGGGGGCGCGGCTGGCCGGGGCGGACCCGATCATCGCGGTGGACGTATCCGCGGCGAAGGAGGAACTCGCGCTCCGGCTGGGTGCGACGCACTTCCGCCTCGCCTCGCCGGCGCTGTCGAAGGAGGTCCGGGCGCTCACCGGCGGAATCGGCGTCGACCACGCCTTCGAGGTCGTCGGGAAGTCCGCGACCATCCGGGCGGCATGGAGCGCCACCCGGCGCGGTGGGCGTACCACGGTGGTGGGGGTCGGCGCCAAGGACGACCTCGTCTCCCTCAGCGCGCTGGAGATCTTCTACTCCGCCCGCACGCTCACCGGCTGCGTCTTCGGCTCCTGCGACCCGGACCGGGATGTCTCGTTCCTGCTCGACCATGCCCGCCGGGGCAGCATCGACCTTCGTGGCCTGGTCACCGCCGAGATCGGGCTTGCGGACGTGCCGGCGGCGTTCGAGGCGATGCTGCGGGGCAGCGGCGGCCGTTCACTCATCCGTTTCCCGGTTGTACCCCCAGCGCGGTGAGGGAAAACAGTGTGGATGACCGTACGGGGCGAGCCGCCGCCACATCGGCCTCGGCGAGGAATACGGCACTGCCGTCGGTGGTAGGGGCGATGGGATGGATGCACGCAAACATCTTGCGAGACTCCTTACGCGCACGTATGGTTTCTCTGGCACCTGCGCGCGGCCCACATTCGCACGGTGAACGGTGTTGCTGTACAGGCGTTGTTGCTGTACAGGTGTTAGTCGTGCGGGTGCTGGCCGTACGACTGGTAGTTCTATATCTGGTAGCCGTACAGCTGCGTAGCCGGAAGCAAGTATTCAGATCTTGAGGAGGGCACGTGGAAACAGCCGACGAGCTTGTCGTGGCGGTGGAGACCTTGGCCAGTGTTCAGGACCGTTTCGACACCGAGCATTCGGACAGCGATGGTTCCGACGGCCTCAACTATCCTGAAGGTCAGTGACGGACCGGTCCGAGGACATGGGCGAACCCGGCCCGCCGAGCGCGTCAGGGTTGGAGACGGGCCAGGACGGATTGTCCACGAAGCACCATCTGGTCCACGCCATCGAGGCCGCGTTCGGCTGGTCGGGCGCACCGTCGCTGGGGGAAGGTTTCGTTCGCGGTCACGTGACCGACGAGGCGTTGTGCCAACGAGTGCTTACGCCGTCCCGGCTACTGGATCTGATAATGCGGCGCAGCCTTGAACCCCCGCAGCTCAGGTGTTTCCAGGACGGCGTCGAAATGCATCCGGGCGACTATCTTACGACCCGGGTGGGCCGGCGGGGGCAGCGGACCCGTCTCGCCGACATGAACCGGTTGGCTGATCTTCTCGACTCGGGGCTCACCCTGGTCCTCGATGGACTTGACATGTTCGATGCGACGATGGAGGTGGCCTGTCGCGCTCTTCAGTGGTGGTCCCACGAACTGGTCCAGGTGAACGCCTACCTGACCACCCGGTCGACAGCGGGGTTCCCGCTGCATTGGGACGATCACGACGTTGTCGTTCTCCAGGTTGCGGGTGAGAAAACATGGGACGTGCGGAGCTCCTCCCGCCCTTTCCCGCTGTACCGGGACGCGGAACGCAACGGCACGGTCAGCGCGCAACAGGTGTGGAAAGGTGAGCTCCGCGCTGGCGACCTCATGCACATTCCGCGTGGTTACTGGCACCAGGCGACACGCGCTGAGTACACCGGCGGCATCAGCCTCCACATCACGTTCGGCTTTCCGAAACGGACCGGTGTCGACTGGCTCACCTGGCTCGCGGACCAGGCCCGCGATGTCGAGCTGTTCCGGCGTGACCTGCTCCGCGATGGTAGCGCGCAGGAACGGGCCGCGCGGGAACGCGCGTTGATGGACGCGGCTGTCGAGCTGCTGCGTTCGTCCCCGCCCGCCGAATTCCTCGCCGGCCGTGCACGGACCCAGCCACCGAGACGCCACACGCCGACGCTGCCGATGGATCTCCCCGGGCAGGGCGTTGAATCGGTCGTCTGCGTCACGGAATTCAGGCCCGAATTCAGGGAGAGCGACACCGCCGTGATTGTTCTCGGGGGCGGGCGGAGACTGACCTTCACGAAGAAGGCCCGCCCGGCCCTTGACCGGCTGCTGAGCGGCCTGCCGGTCAGTCTCGCCGCGGTGGAGGCGGAGACGGGGACGGACGCCCGCCGGCTCGCCGACCTACTGGTCCGGGAGGGGATGTGCGTCAGCCTGACACCCGAATTGTCCTCGGGCTACACCGGTCTCGTCATGAACGCGGACTGCTAGAGAGCGCGCTCGACCTCGGCATCCGCACTATCGACACGGCGTTCAACTACGCGGGTTTCCGTTCGCATGCGATCCTGTTCCAGACCGCGGCCGATCTTCTTCCCTGCTTTTTCGTGTCCACCAAGGTGGGTTTCTTTCCCGGTGCTGGCGGTCGCAACGACCACTCGTTGGAACCGGGGCGGCTCCAGGATGCCCTTGAGACGACGGCGGCGACGCTCGGTCAGGCACCGGATGTCGTCTTCCTGCACAACCCCGAGCGGTCGCTGGGCGACCTCGAGCCCGCTCACGCTGCTGACCATCTCGCGGCGGCGGCCGGTGTCCTGACGGACGCCGTGGCTGCCGGCCTCTGCCGGTCCTGGGGCATCTCGACCTGGAATCCCCAGCCGGTGCTTGCGGCGGCCATCGCCGTGGGGCCCCGCGGGCTGGTCCGGCCGTGGTGCCTCATGCACCGCGCCGGCATCCTGGTCCCCGCGAGGGTTCTGGACGCAATTGATGATCTTGCTGGCTGCCTGGAGGTCGAGACCGAGCGGCGGTGGGGTATGAGTCCCTTCGGTGGGGACACGGGGGACAGCGTCTGGCGCACGCTGGCGCTGCGGCCGTTCATGGCGGCGGGCGAGGAGTGCTCTACCGCGGCGGCGGCGTTCCGCCTCGCTTTTGCGCTGCCCCCGGTCGGCCGGGTTGCGGTGGGCACGAACCGCCCCGAGCACCTGGCCGACCTGGTTCGCGCGCTTGACCTGGGCGTCGACGGCCACAACGTCGAGCGATACCGGGACATGCTCGCCCGGCGGCAGGCTCACGCGGTAGCAGGCTCACGCGGCGGGGTAGCGGCAGGATAAGAGGGCCCGGCAACAGAAGTGTGGATCAAGGAGCGGGGCTGGGGGGCGCCTGCCTCGGCGGCGGTGGGGGAGCCACCGGAGGCGTTGGGCTGCGGCCAGTCAGGCTGCGGCATGCTCTGTCGATGGCCTCCGGATGTGCCTGTCAGGCAGGCGATGATCGTAAGTCGATTGCACGACTTTGTGCTTTCGTCAAGCGGCTGGATG
>NZ_CAKJTP010000221.1:0-1269 GCF_917627335.1 Protofrankia sp. CiT1
TGGACTCGCCGTCGATCCTTCCAGGTCGGTCGCGCATCCGCCGGTTTTGCGCTCGGTTGCGCGACCAGGGAGTGATCGGTTCTCCGCTCGGCGGCACTCCCGGTCCAGCTGACCGTGACCGGTCTGGCTTTTTCGGTCAGGATAGGCACGGTAACGGTTCGGTTCACCGGACCGGCGGGATGTTGTGGATGCGCGGGACGCCTGGATGATGTGCGGGACGCCTGGACACGGAGGAGTGTGCGATGCAGCTCGGTGTGCACGTGGTGCGGTTCACCTGGCCGGGTGGGACCGAGGCGATCGCGCCGGTCCTGGGGCGCGCGGCCCGGATCGCCGATGACGCGGGGGTGGCCCGTCTCAGCGTGATGGACCACTACTTCCAGATGGAGGCGATGTTCCCCGCGGACGAGCCGATGCTGGAGGGCTACACGACGCTGGGGTTCCTGGCCGCCCACACCTCGAGGCTGCGCCTCGGCCTCCTGGTCACCGGCGCGACCTACCGGCATCCGGGGCTGCTGGCGAAGATCGTCGCGACGCTGGACGTGCTCTCGGGCGGGCGGGCGGAGCTCGGGATAGGCACCGCCTGGTACGACCGCGAGCACTACGGCCTGGGCGTACCGTTCCCGCCAATAGCCGAGCGGTTCGAGCGGCTGGAGGAGACGCTGCGGATCTGCCGGCAGATGTGGAGCGACGACAACGGCCCGTTCGAGGGCCGGCACTACCAGCTCGCCGAGACGCTCTGCGTCCCCGCGCCGATCAGCCGGCCACGGCTGCCCATCCTGATCGGGGGGAGCGGGGAGAAGAAGACGCTGCGGCTGGTCGCCACCTACGCGGATGCCTGCAACCTGTTCGCGCCCTCGGTGGACGAGGTCGCGCACAAACTCGACGTGTTGAAGGCGCACTGCGACCGGGCCGGCCGCGACTACGCCGAGATCACCAAGACGATTCTCTACCGCGGTGACGCGTTGACCCGGGGTGAGCCGAGCGCGTTCCTGGCTGAGATGGAGCAGCACGCCCGGATCGGCGTGGACGCGGTGATCGTGACGCCGCCCGGCGGCGAGCCGGCGGACGCCTGGATCGAACGCGCCTGTGTGCCGGTCGTCAAGGATCTTGCCGACATCGGTACCGGCTCCTGATCGTCTGCTGCCCGCACCGTGGGACCCGCGACACGCTAACGATCCCCGGCGGCGAGGTGTAGCTGCGGGCGGGTGGGGTCCCGCAGGTCGGTTCCAGCGGCCAGCCATCGCCGCTGGAGCTCGGCCGCTCCATGCA
>NZ_CAKJTP010000221.1:1938-5482 GCF_917627335.1 Protofrankia sp. CiT1
TCCGGGATGAGCCCACCGGGTTCGGCGACGAGGACGGCGGTGAAGCTCGCGCCGTCCCATAACGGTTCACCGAGGTCGAGGCCGGCGCCGGCAACGACCGGGACGCCTTCGACAGCGGGGATCGCCGCCAGCAGGGCGAGCCGCCGGGCGACGCTGTCACGCTGGTCCTTCAGGGAAAGCAGCAGCTCGGCGCGTGGTCCGGCCGGGTCGAGCATCGAGGCCGCCGGATTGCCCATGGGGGAGCGGGACATCCCGAGGGTCGCGTAGCGGACGACTCCCCGCGCGGGGTGGCCGAAGCGCAGGACCTCGATGGGCTCGGCACCGAGAAACGTGATCTCCGCGCGTCCGGTCTCAGGCCCGAGTTCCCGGATCAGGTGGGTCTCCACCCGCCTGAGCACCTCTGAGCCGTCCAAACCGCCCAGGCCATCCAGATTTGCCAAGCCGTCCACGGGATCGACCTTACGGGCCCGCTGAACCCGTTGGCAGCCGACCGGCTCCGCCAACGGGCACCGCCACCCGCTGACGGGGCCAGTTGGCAGGAAGGATCTCCGGAGTTTCGTGGGATCGGCTTCGTGGGATCAGCAAACGTGGCTTGGGCGCGCAGGCTCCGAATGATCATCTGTGGTCGATGGTTTCGGAAGCGATTGCTCAGTCCAGATGACCTTGCCGTTGGACGTGTAGCGGACTCCCCACCGCCGGGTGAGCTGAGCGATCAGGAACAGGCCGCGCCCGCCCTCGTCGGTGCTGCTGGCGCGGCGCAGCCGGGGGGATGTGCTGCTGGTGTCGGATACCTCGCAGATCAGTGCGTGGTCGTGGAGCAGGCGGACCTGGATGGGGCCGGCCGCGTGCCGGATTGCGTTGGTGATCAGTTCACTGGCGACCAGCTCGGTGGTGAAGGCGATGTCCTCCAGTCCCCAGTCGGCCAGTTGCCGGGTGACCGCGGCGCGCATGCTGGAGACGACTGTCGGGTCGGCGGGCAGCTCCCAGCTGGCGTGGCGTTCCGCGTCCAGCGCATGGGTCCGAGCCACCAGCAGCGCGACGTCGTCGCCTGGATGGGCCGGCAGCATGGCCGCCGCCAGCGCCTGGCAGGTCTGTTCCGGCGGCCGGTCGGGATGGGCCAGCAGGCGTCGGAGCTGCTCAAGACCGGCGTCGATGTCACGGTGCCGGTCCTCGATGAGCCCGTCGGTGTACAGGACGAGCTGGCTGCCGGGGGACACCTCGAACTCGGCTGTTTCAAAGGGCAGCCCGCCAAGCCCGAGCGGCGGCCCGGCAGGCAGATCGAGGAACTCCACGGTGCCGTCGGGGTGGATAAGCGCGGGCATCGGGTGTCCGGCGCGCGCCATGGTGCAGCGCCTGGAGACCGGGTCGTAGACCGCGTACAGGCAGGTTGCCCCGATCAGCCCGTGCCCGCCCGGCTCGGTGCTTTCCTCCTCATCCAGCCGGTTGACCAGATCGTCGAGATGCGCGAGAAGCTCATCAACGGGCAGGTCCAGGGCGGAGAAGTTCTGGACGGCGGTGCGCAGGCGGCCCATGGTGGCGGCGGCGTGCAGGCCATGGCCGACAACGTCACCGACCACCAGGGCAACCCGGGCGCTGGACAGCGTGATGACGTCGAACCAGTCGCCGCCCACCCCGGACTGGGCGGGCAGGTAGCGGTGGGCGACTTCGACGGCGTGCTGTTCGGGCAGGCCCCGGGGGAGGAGGCTGCGCTGGAGGGCGAGCGCGAGCCCATGCTCGTGGGTGTAGCGGCGGGCGTTGTCAATGCAGACGGCGGCTCGGGCGACCAGCTCCTCGGCGAGGGACAGGTCGTCCTCCTCGAAGGCGCCGGCCCGCGCGCAGCGGTAGAAGCTGGCGACGCCCAGCGTGTCGCCGCGGGCGCGCAGCGGGACTGTCATGAGCGAGTGGATGCCATGGTCGGGGGGGATCCCGCCGCATGCGGGGTCCCCGGCCAGCTCGCCCTCCCCGGCCAGCTCCCCGGCCGCGGCGTGTGGATCCGGCTCGAGAACGGGATGCCCGGTGGTGAAGCAGCGGGCCTGGGGGGCCGACGGAAGGTAGTTCAGCAGGTCGCCCGGCGGGCGGAACGCGCGTCCCGCCGTGATGCCGTGGATGGCGGTGCGGCGTAGTCCTTCATGTATGTCGGTCGGTTCGT
The DNA here is from genome assembly GCF_917627335.1 of Protofrankia sp. CiT1. NCBI lineage: Bacteria > Bacillati > Actinomycetota > Actinomycetes > Frankiales > Frankiaceae > Protofrankia > Protofrankia sp. CiT1. The sequence continues at coordinate 4,088 of NZ_CAKJTP010000221.1, forward strand.
CCCCGCGCAGGACCGAGTCAGGCAGATCAACCGTGACGTGGTCGGCGAACCGCGGGACCGCGACATCCGCCAGTTCCTGGGCGGTCCGCGTCACGTCCAGGGTACTGCCGATGCGCATACTGGCCTCATAGAGCAGCTCCAGCCGTTGCCGTGCCGCGACGGCGAGCTGGCCGACCCTCGGCTCACCCACCAGCAGCAGCCATCTGTCGCTGCCGGCAGCGGGTTCGGCCGCCTCCGCTCCGGCGGGCTCTGGCGCGGCCAGTTCCGCTTCGGACGCAGCCTTCCTGGTCAGCTGAAACTGCCTCGGCAGGCGACTGTCAGCGGGCGGCGGGGCGGTGTCACCCCTCGCCGGCCGGCGGCCGCGGTGGTCTGTAGGCAAGACCGGCCTCGACGGCGAGCCCTTCGGCACCGGCGGCGGTCGTCACCGGCCGGCACACCAGCACCGCCAGCTGACCGTGGGACAAACGCACCTCCACGGCGGCCCGGCACGCGGCGGAAATCAGCTCCGCCGCCTTTTCTCGCAGGATTTGTTCGTCCCGGCTGCTCATCATGAGGTTGGCCGGGGCACGGAGGATGACCTCGGTGGGCGCCCGAACGTACGGTTCACCCGCAACCGGGACAATGGATGCGCGGGTGCGGTGTCCATCCCGGAGCAGCGCCTGGATGAGGGCTTGCTCCCGCTCCGTGTACTGTTCCAGTATCCGCCGCTCGATCGCGCTGGCCGCTCCGCGGGCCATGGTCATCATTTTTGGGTCGGCGTCGGAGCGCAGGCAGGTGAGATCAATGATGCCCTCAATACGGCCGCTGATCGGATCGCGTATCGGCGCACCCGCGCAGACGTACGGGTGCAGGCGGGCGGCGAAGTGTTCGACGCTCGAGACGTAGGAGGGCCTCCGCTCCACGAGCGCGGTGCCGATCCCGTTCGTACCGACGACGTGTTCGGCATAGCTGAAGCCCGGGGCGAGGCACACCCCGTCGAGATGCCGGTTCAGCGCGGATCCGGTTGCGCGACGATGCAGTACCGTAGCGTCGCCGTCGGTAAGAATCACGCCCACGCCGGCCCTTGCAAGGCTGACTTCCAGCCGATTGAGGACGGGTGCGGCTATTCGGATGATGCGCTCATCCGGGTCCAGATCGGACCGGTAGGAAGGCGCGAGACGGTCTGGGACGAGCCCGAGGGACTCGCAGCGTCGCCAGGAGCTCAGGATCGGGATCCGGACACCTCCGCCGGCCGGTTCATCGGTCACGAAATGCTGGTGGGCGCGGTCGAGCGTGGTGTTGTCCTCAATGGCGTTCGTCACCGGGTGCTTCCCTTCGCGCGAAACCAAATCGTGGCCACATTGATCGTCGGCGTGATGTTCATCCTCGTCTTCGTCGCCGGAGCGACGGCTTAGA
>NZ_CAKJTP010000222.1:0-4789 GCF_917627335.1 Protofrankia sp. CiT1
CAGTTTCACCTGCCGGTCCTCGGCCGGGCCGTACGCACCAGTGGTGTACCGGAAGCTGTCACGGGCCTTCCCGCGCTTCTTGAACCGGGGGAACCCGACCCGTCGGCCCTTCCGTTTCCCTTTCCGGGAGTCGGTGACGTTCTTCAACCCGCGGGCAAGCTGGTCCAGCCCAGCGGAGAACGCTTCCTTCGAGCACTCCGCCCACCACGGGGCAACCCGGTGTTTCGCGGCGTTCCAGGCGAGCCGCAACGCGGGCAGCGTCCACGGCACCGGGGTCAGCGCGTCACCGGTCAGGCCGTAGGACTGCTCCGCATCGCGCTGAGCGAGCGCGGCCTTCACCCGGGCCAGCCCCCAGTTGTAGGCGAACCGGGCTGCGCCGGCATGCCGACGCAGACCCGCGAGCTGGGCGCTGTTCGGATCGAGCGCGAACCGGTACGCCTGCAACATTTTCATCCCGGGCCGTCCTTCGTCGCCTCGGCGACCGCCCGGGCCGCCCGGTCCGCGGCGGCACGCCGGCCATACAGCCGGGCGCACAGCGACGTCAGGATCTCGGTAACGTCCCGGACCAGGTCGTCGTCCCCCTCCGCAGGGTCGACCACCAGCAGCTCACGGCCGTTCGCGGACAGCGCGGCCTCAACGTACTCGGCGCCGAAACGGGCGAACCGGTCACGGTGCTCGACGACGATGGTGGACACGGCCGGGTCGCGTAGCAGTGCGAGGAACTTCCGGCGGTGGCCGTTCAACGCCGATCCGACCTCGGTGACGACCCGGCCCACCGCGACGCTGTTCTCGCCGCACCAGGTCGTGACGCGGGCGACCTGCCGGTCCAGGTCGGGGCGCTGCTCCGCTGACGACACTCGGGCGTACACCACGGCGACAGGGCGCCCGGCCGGCGCGGCGGGTTCGTCGACGAGCACTAGGCCGCCGACCTTCCGGGCAGAGACCGGGAGCAGACCGTCGCGGTACCAGCGCCGCGCCGTGGTGTACCCGACGCCGTTCGCGGCGGCCCACTCCTTGAGGTTCACATGAACATCATACGACCTCATCCGACGCTACCGGACGTCGATCCGGCAGCAGTTAACAACCCCTTCCTCGTCGCTGACAAGTAGCCGTGCGGACACATATATCTGGGCGATCCGGCCAGCCGGCGCGGTCAGTGGATGGCGGTTCCGGCCAGAGCGCCGACCATGGCTGTCACGGCCATGGCGACGCAGCCGCCGAGCAGGACACGGCCAGCCGCCCGCATCCGGTTCGCGCCGCCGAGCGTGGCGCCCACCGCGCCAAGCAGCGCCAATCCCACCAACGTCACAGCGACGAGCAGCACGATCCTGCTGGTGCCGCCAGCGGCGAGCGTGACCAGAAGCGGAAGCAGAGCGCCAACGGCGAAACTCAACGCCGAGGCCCCGGCGGCCTGCACCGGACGGGCCGCGGCCGCCGGTGACTGGCCGAGCTCGTCGCGCGCGTGCGCGGCCAGCGGGTCGGCCCGGCTGAACTCCACCGCGACCTCCCGGGCGAGCTGCGGGCTCAGCCCACGCCGCACGTAGATGCCGGTCAGCTCCTCCAGCTCGGCGGCTGGATCAGCCGCGAGCTCCGCCGCCTCCACGGAAAGATCCCGCAGCTCGACGTCCCGCTGCGAACTGACCGAGACGAACTCGCCAGCGGCCATCGACGCCGCCCCCGCGACGAGCCCGGCGAGCCCCGCGGTCAGCACAACGGCTCGCGACGCCGACGACGCGGCCACCCCGAGCATCAGGCTGGAGGTCGACACCAGGCCGTCGTCCGCGCCCAGCACCGCGGCTCGCAGCCAACCCGAACGCTCACCGCGATGTCTCTCCCGATGCCCCGGTCTCATCATGATGCGATCGAACGCCTCAGGGCCACTCAGGCGCCAGCCGCACCTCGCGGTCGGTGAGTGAGAATCTTCACTGGGCCGGGCGAGATTCCTTCGCTGGGATGTCGAGGATCTGCCCACGCAGCACGATGAACGATGGCGCGGCGAGCACCCGTACGTCCACCCGCGGATCCTGCGGATAGACGACGAGATCGGCCGCGGCACCCTCGTCACAACCCGGGAATCCCAGCCAGGCACGCGCGGCCCAGCTTGCCGCCGACAGCGCGGCCAGCGGGGGCAGCCCGGCCCGCACCAGTTCGGCAACCTCGTCGGCGACCAGGCCATGGGCCAGCGATCCGCCGGCATCCGTGCCCACGTAGATCGCGATCCCCGCGTCATAGGCGGACCGCACTGTTTCGTAACGGCGCGCGTGCAACGCCCGCATGTGCTTTCCGTAGCCGGGGAACTTTTCTTCCGCCGCCGCCGCGATGTCACCGAAGGTGGCAATATTGATCAAAGTCGGCACGATGGCGACGCCATGCGCCGCGAACAGCGGGATCGTCTCGTCGGTGAGCCCGGTGGCGTGCTCGACGCAGTCGATACCGACCTCGACGAGGTCGGCCAGGGAGCTCTCGGCGAAGCAGTGCGCGGTGACCCGGGCACCGACCGCGTGCGCGGCCTCGATCGCGGCGCGGGCCACGTCCCGCGGCCAGCATGGGGCGAGGTCCCCGGCGTCGCGGTCGATCCAGTCACCGACGATCTTGACCCAGCCGTCACCACGCCCGGCCTGCTCGACGACGTTCGCGAGTAACTGGTCGGGTTCGATCTCGATACCGTAGTTGCGGATATAACGCCTCGTCCGGGCGATGTGCCGGCCGGCCCGGACCAGGCGGGGCAGGTCGACGCGGTCGTCCACCCAGCGGGTGTCGGCGGGTGAGCCCGCGTCGCGCAGCAGCAACGCGCCCGCGTCCCGGTCCGCCCGGATCTGCCGCTCGGCGGTGTCACGATCAACCGCGCCATGCGAGGCCAGGCCGACATGACAGTGCGCGTCGACCAGACCGGGCAGTACCCAACCTGACAGGGTCCGGACGTCGCGGGCAGCGGCGCCGACCGGCGGGGTGAACGTGATCCTCCCGTCCAGCACCCACAGCTCGTCGCGGACATCCTCCGGCCCGACCAGTACCCGGCCGGTAATCCTCAACACCTCGAAACCGCCCATTCACGTTGCCTACCCACATGGCATCCACCGCGCCAGCGTTTCGGCGCTCTCCCGCCCGAGGTGGCGAGAAACACCGGCAACCAGCCGCATCCACCCGTGCGAACCTCATCTGAGCGGGTGTACTGAGAAGGCCGCAGGACTTCCTGCCCGGACGCGGAGGGTGCCGTGAGACCAGCCGACGGCGGACTCGTGGCGGCCGCCGGTCTGCTGGCTGGGGCGGTGAACGCGGCCGCCGGCGGCGGCACCCTGATCGCCTTCCCCGCGCTGCTCGCCACCGGTATGCCAGCACTCACCGCGAACATTACTTCCTCGGTCGGGCTGGTGACCGGCTATGCGGGCGGTGCGCTCGGCTATCGACGAGAGCTTGCGGGCCAGGCCGCCCGGCTGCGTCCGCTCGGTGTCCCGGCCCTGCTTGGCGGGCTGACCGGGGCGGTACTGCTGCTGGCCACGCCCGCGGGCGCCTTCCGGGCTGTCGTCGGATACCTCGTGCTGGTGGCCTGCGGGCTGCTCGGCGCCCAGCCGTGGCTGGCCCAGCTGGTGGCGGGCCGGCGTGCCCGGCTGCTGGCTGCCCCGGCTGCCCCGGCTGCCCCGGCTGCCCCGATCATGCTTACCAACAATGGTGTAGCCACCGCCGCTGTCACCTGGCCGACCCGCGGCGGGGTGTTTCTGGCGGGGGTGTACGGCTCCTACTTCGGCGCCGGCCTCGGCGTACTGCTGCTCGGTATCCTGGGCATCCTGCTGCCCGACAATATCCAGCGCACCAATGCCGCGAAGACGCTGCTCTCGTTTGGGATCAACATAATCGGCGTCACTGTGTTCGTGGTAAGTGCCCAGGTCTCCTGGGCCTTTACAGCGATCCTGCTGGTCACATCCTGCGCGGGCGGTCTTCTTGGCGCACGTCTCGCCCGGCTGCTGCCCGCGGCCGCGCTACGGGGCACCGTCGTGATTCTCGGATTGATCGTCGCGGTCGTCCTCATCGTCTCCAGATGACACGTCCAGCTGGCGGGTAAGGGTAGGTCGTGGCCCGACCATCGCTCTATGACGTGCTGGGTGTGCGACCGACGGCCTCGCCCGCCCAGATCGTCACCGCCTACCGGCGGGCCGCGCTGCGCACGCATCCGGACGCGGGCGGTTCCGAGAGCGCGTTCCGTCTGGTCAATACCGCCTACCAGGTACTGAGTGATCCAGAGCGGCGCCGTGCCTACGACCGTCGGCTGCGTTCCCGAGCGGCCGAGGGGTGTCCCGGGCCGGCCGTGCCGCGCCAGCCCGGCCCCCCACGCCAGGCCACCGGCACAGCGGCACCTTCGCCGTCCCGGCCACCGGGACCAGCTCCCTCACCGGCAGCGGCAGCGGCACCAGCACCGCTGCCGGGCGAGACGCAGCGGCGGATCCGTCACCGTTACCTGGCGATGATGACCTGCTGCGTGGGGCTGTTCGTACTCGCCGGCGGCGTGGTCCGTTTCTTCTCGGTGCCGGCGGCGCTGGCCATGATGTCCGTCGCCGCTGTCATCCCGCCGGTCGCGGCCATCATCGCCAACCGCTCCCGAGACGGCGACCGCTAAGATCGACGGAATCATGAACCGGGGAACGGACCAGCTGCCCGTGGCGGGACGTTCCGGACAGGTACGGCCACTCGGGAACCCTCTACAAGCGCAAGCGGCGGCGGGCGGCGGACGGCACCTGGCAACGCATCCTCGACGCGCTCCGCACCGAGGCGGACGCCCGTTGCGGTGATCAGG
>NZ_CAKJTP010000223.1:0-4748 GCF_917627335.1 Protofrankia sp. CiT1
CACGCGGAAGGCCTTGCCGGTGCCATGACCGCTACGGGAAGCTTCGCTCGGTCACACGAACCACAACTCGCGCCGGGGGTGCGTAGGTGGACGCGTCGCATGCAACGCGACGTGGGAAGGAACTCTGCCTGCAACAAGCGAAACGTTGGGGAGGGGATGCGGCGGCCTCCGGTCAGCGCCAGCCGTTTTATCGGCCGTTCTATCGGCCTTGTTCAAGGTGGCCCGCCGGGGCGCCGGCCTGAAAGTAAAAGCCCTTTTCGGCCGGGCGATCCAGCTCGCGGTGACATATTGGTACAGCTATTCCGCGACGGTACGTGTGCCGTTTTCCGCTGATACGACTGCTGCGACTAATAAGACTTATACGACGAGAAATCGGTGGTGTAGATTATGACGGAACTGGTTGGTTCGGGTGTCGACGCGGCGGACAGTCCGCAGCTGAGCCTGGGTACGGCGGCCGCGCGTAATCTGGCGACGGTCACCAAATCCGTGCCCCAGATGCAGGAAATCTCCTCGCGCTGGTTGTTGCGGATACTGCCGTGGGTGCAGGTGGCGGGTGGCGTGTACCGGGTCAACCGTCGGCTCAGTTATCTGGTGGGGGACGGCGTCATCACGTTTGTCTCGACCGGGGCCGATGTCCGGGTTATCCCCCGGGAGCTCGGCGAGTTGCCGCTGTTGCGCGGGTTTGACGACGAGACGGTGCTGCGCGCGCTGGCGGACCGGTTTGTTCAGCGGGAGTTCGCTCCCGGTGACGTGATCGTGGAATCGGGCCAGCCGGCCGACCAGGTGTTCCTCATCGCGCACGGGAAGCTGCACAAGCTCGGTACCGGAAAGTACGGTGACGAGGCCGTGCTGGGCGTGCTGGCCGACGGCGACTATTTTGGCGATCAGGTTCTGGCGGGGCCGCGGGGCAGCTGGGAGTTCACGGTCAGGGCCGTGACCGGGTGCACCGTGCTGGCACTCTCACAGCAGGCGTTCCAGGAGCTGGTTGACCAGTCCGCGGAGCTGCGGGCACAGATCGAGGCGTTCCAGAGCCGTTCGGAAGTCCCCCAGAACAAGTATGGCGAAGCGTCGATCGCGCTGGCGGCGGGGCATACCGGGGAGCCCGAGCTGCCGGGGACGTTCGTCGATTATGAACTCGCGCCCCGCGAATACGAACTGAGTGTCGCCCAGACGGTGTTGCGGGTGCACAGCCGGGTCGCCGATCTGTACAACGAACCGATAAACCAGCTCGAGCAACAGCTCCGGTTGACGATCGAGGCGCTGCGGGAGCGCCAGGAAAACGAATTGATCAACAACCGGGAATTCGGCTTGCTGCACAATGCCGACCGCAAGCAGCGCATCCACACCCACTTCGGTCCGCCGACCCCCGACGACCTCGACGAACTGCTCAGCAGACGGCGTGATTCCCGGTTCATCCTGGCGCACCCGCGAGCCATCGCCGCGTTCGGCCGGGAATGCAACCGCCGCGGCATCTACCCGACCGGTGCCGATATCGACGGCCACGGGGTGCCCGCCTGGCGTGGTGTGCCCATCCTGCCCTGTAACAAGATTCCCATCACTGACAGGCACACCACCTCCATACTCGTGCTGCGCACCGGCGAGGACAACCAGGGCGTCATCGGCCTGCACCAGACCGGCATCCCGGACGAATACCAACCGGGCCTGTCCGTCCGATTCATGGGAATCAACGACAAGGCGATCATCTCTTACCTTGTCAGCACCTACTATTCGGCGGCGGTCCTCGTGCCGGACGCTCTCGGCATCCTGGAGGATGTTGACATCGCCGGGCCCCGCGACTAGTGGGAGATCCCGGGGACGCTCGGCGAACGCCGCCGTTCGAGCTACCAGAGTTCTATGTCCCCTATCCGGCACGGCTGAACCCGAACCTGGCGAGAGCTCGCGGGCACAGTAAGGCATGGGCCTACGAGATGGACATGATTGACGTACCGCAGCACGGCACCGTGATCTGGTCCGCGGACGATTTCGACGCGCATGACTACGCCCTGCTGTGCGCGTACACCCATCCGGACGCGACCGGGCCGGACCTTGATCTGGTGACCGACTGGTATGTCTGGGTGTTCTATTTCGACGATCATTTTCTGGAGCTTTACAAGCGGACTCGGGACACGGCCGGCGCCCGGGACTATCTCGACCGGCTGCGGGCCTTCATGCCCGTGACCGGGGAGATCACTGAGACGCCGGACAATCCGGTGGAACGCGGCCTTGCCGATCTGTGGGCCCGTACCGTCCCGGCGCGGTCGCCGGACTGGCGGTGTCGGTTCGCGAACAGCACCGCGAACCTGCTGGATGAATCCCTGTGGGAACTCGCCAACATCAGTGCGGACAGGATCGCCAACCCCGTCGAATACATCGAGATGCGACGCAAGGTCGGCGGAGCACCCTGGTCGGCGAATCTGGTCGAACATGCCGCGGGTGCCGAGGTGCCCGCCGAGATCGCCGCGACCCGGCCGATGCAGGTACTCAGGGACACGTTCGCCGACAGCGTGCACCTGCGTAACGACCTGTTCTCCTACCAGCGCGAGGTCGAGGACGAGGGCGAGCTCAGCAACAGCGTGCTGGTTGTCGAACGATTCCTCGGCTGCGACACCCAGACCGCCGCCAATCTCGTGAACGACCTGATGACGTCCCGGTTGCATCAGTTCGAGCACACGACGTTCACCGAGTTACCCCCGCTCTTCGAGGAGCGGGGCGTTCACCCGCGGGCCAGAGCGGACGTTCTTGCCTATGTGAAAGGGCTACAGGACTGGCAGTCGGGCGGGCACGAATGGCACCTGCGGTCGAGCCGATACATGAAGGGCGGCTCCCCGGCCGCGGCCGGTGTGCTCGATGGCCCGGCGGGTCTTGGGACATCAGGGGCGCGCATCGTCTCCTCGCTGCTCTCGACCGCGCCGCGGCGGCTGAGCAGCTTCACCCACATCCCGTACCAGGTCGTCGGGCAGACCAGGCTGCCTGACTTCTACATGCCGTTCGCCACCAGGCGCAGCCCGTGGCTGGATGTCTCGCGGCGCCATGTCGTGGCGTGGGCTCGCCGGATCGGGATGCTGGACCCGGTGCCCGGGATCTGGAATGAACACAAGCTCAGGGCGTTTGACTTCGCGCTGTGTTCGGCCGGGATCCATCCGGATGCCACTGCCGATCAGCTGAACCTGACCACGGACTGGCTGGCCTGGGGAACCTACGGGGACGACTACTATCCGGTGATCTTCGGCCGGACGCGTGACCTCGTCGGCGCGAAGGCGTGTACCAGGCGGCTGTCGGAGTTCATGCCGGTGGAGTCCACCGACATTCCCCTCTCCGTCGTCCCCGTCCCCGGCAACGCGCTGGAAAGAGGTCTGGCCGATCTGTGGGCTCGTACCGCGGAACCCATGACCGTGAGCGCACGCCGTGTGTTTCGCGGTGCCATCGAGAAGATGGTTGACAGCTGGTCGTGGGAACTGGCCAACCAGTTCCAGAATCGCGTTCCCGACCCGATCGACTACATCGAGATGCGGCGCAGGACATTCGGTTCTGATCTCACCATGAGCCTGGCGAGACTGGCCAGGATGGCCCACGTGCCGACACTGCCACCCGAGATCTTCCGGACTCGACCGATCAGGGCCCTGGAGAACGCGGCCGCGGACTACGCCTGCCTGCTCAACGACATCTTCTCCTACCAGAAGGAAATCCAGTTCGAGGGTGAGATCCACAACTGCGTTCTCGTTATCCAGCGCTTTCTTGACCGTGATCGTGAAGGCGCGGTCGCGGTCGTGAACGATCTGATGACCGCTCGGCTGCGCCAGTTCGAACACATCGTTTCCAGCGAACTGCCCGTGCTTTTTGACAGTTTCGGTCTGGACGCCGACGCGCGCGGCACGCTGTGTGGATATGTGACGGAACTCCAGAACTGGCTGGCCGGGATCCTCCGCTGGCATCAGGGAACACGCCGCTACGAGGAATCCGAACTGCGACGCCACGGGGCAGCCGGGACACCGCCTTTCGGCGGCCCCACCGGGCTGGGTACCGCGGCGACCCGGCTTCGGGCCTGACGCGGCACGCTCAGAAACGGGGAACCTGGGGCCGGCCGGTGGATCCGCTCACCCCAGGTTCCCTACGGAGGTAGCGGACAACGTTCGTCGCATTCGGTTACCCCCTGTCCTCCGCCGCCGGCTGGGTGCGAGGACAGCGCGGATAGCCCGGGTGGTGGGGCCGCTGGCAGGTTGGATGATCGACGGTGGGGCGGGTTACGCTGATCGTCGCAGGGTGGTGCCGGCAGGTGACGGGGGCGGTGTGGACGACCAGCGAGAGCATGCTCCGACGGCTGGTTACAGCCCGGGGCCCGCCGTCCCGGCTGTCGACGGTGCTTTACGCGCCTGGGCGGTGGCGCATGCCCGCACCGTAGGACACACAGGTGATCACGGTGGTGTGTCGCCGCTGGCTGACGGTGCGCTGCCGGCCGGTTCGGCTGGATGGTGGGACGAGCCGTGGATGCCGGGTGACGTCGTCGTCGAACCGCCGGTCACCCTCACCGGCCGCACCAGCTGGGTCGACTCGGTGGCGTGGGCGACCGGGGCTGATGGCCGGCTGCTGCTCGCCACCGGCAGCGGCGATGGGACGGTGCGGGTCTGGGATCCGGTCGCCGGCCAGACCCTGCACACCCTCACCGGCCACACCGGCTGGGTCTACTCGGTGGCGTGGGCGACCGGCACCGACGGCCAGCTCCTCCTCGCCACCGGCAGCGGCGATCGGAC
>NZ_CAKJTP010000224.1:0-4581 GCF_917627335.1 Protofrankia sp. CiT1
CAGGGTCGCGGCGGTCAGGTCGGCGTGGGAGAGGTCGACATTGCCGATGACGGTTGCGGTGAGGTCGGCGCCGGCAAATGAGGTCCTTCGGAGGTCGAGGCGGTGGGTGCCGGCGTCGATGCGCCAGCCGGCCAGGTTCGCGCCGGTCAGGACGCGGCTGGCCGGTGTGTGGTCGGGGTGGCCGGCGCGGGCGGCGGTCAGGCTGTAGGCGAAGGCGAGCACCGCCGCGGCGTCGGCGCGGCCGTCCGGGAGCCGCGTCACGATCGCCGCGAGCGCGGTCAGGGCTTGTGTCCGCCGCCGGCTGTCGTGGCCGGCGAGGAGCTGGCCGAGGAAGTCAAGGGTCTCGGGGCTGGGGACCGCCAGCTGCCAGTGTGCGCGTGACCGCTCGGGTGGCAGTTCCAAGGCCCGGTCGAGGTAGCGGGCGAGGAAGTACTCGCGCAGGGAGGTGTGCGCGAACCCGAAGGTGTCGTCGTCGCGGCGGACGAGAAAGGTAGCGGTGCGGAGGTCTTCTTTCCACAGGTCGGGTGCCCGCGCCGGGTAGTGCAGCTCCAGCTCCGGCCGACCGGCGAGGAACTCCAACATCCGCTGTTCGACGTCGGCGACGTCCCACGATGTGCGCCCGGGCGCCACAGCTGCGCGGCGAGGTGTTCCATCAGCAGTTGTTTGTGCTCCGGGAGCAGGCAGTGCTTGCCGTCGTCGCGTTCGAGCCACTGCCGCACGAACGAGGCGTAGAGATCGACAGCGCGGACGGTGCGCCCGGCGAGCTTCGCCTGTTCGACGGTTTCCAACTGGTCGGCGATCATCCGCAGGGTCAGGGGCCGTTCGGCGATCTCGCGCAGGTTGTGCACGCTGTCGATCAGGTCCAGCAGCCGGTCGACGTCCGCGCCCGGGACATTGGCCTCCAGATAGGCCCGGATCTGCTCTTCGTCGAAGGGGAGCATGAGCAGCGCCAGGTAGTCGGTGCTGGTGGGGCCGTCGCGGTGTTGGCCGGTGAAGTGGTTGGTCTCGTCGCGGATCGAGCGGAAGTAGTGGGTCCGGCACGACAGCAGCAGCTTGCTCGGCCGGTCCGCCCGCGCGCCGGCCGGCTGGGAGCGCCAGAGTTCCTCGGTGGCCCGCCACAGCGTGCGGGTGAACACCTGGCCGGCGTGCGGTTCGAGGTGAACGAGCACCTCGTCGAGCCCGTCGAAGATCAGTACACAGTTGCCGCTGGCGACGAGCCCGAGGACCTCCTCGACCGTCGGAACCCGCCCGAGGTCTCCGGCCTCCAGCAGCGCCTGGACGATCTTCTTCACCCCGGTCGTCTCGCGAACCACCTGTGCCGGGAGATCGCGCAGGTCGAACAGGATCGGGAGCGGCACCGACACGTCGTGCTCCCGGCGATCCAGCAGCGCCAGGGTGAACAGCTGAGTGGTGGTCGTCTTGCCCATGCCGACGTCACCGAGCAGCGCGCACAGATGCCGCGCGTTCGGTGACGGTTCGGTCGCCCAGGTGACGAGCCGGTCGACCGCTGGCAGCGGTTCGCTGAGTCGCCGCGTTGCCGGATGCGCGAGGGCTGCGGAGGCCAGCGATGTCTCCTTGGCCTGCGAGGTCACGGGCTCCTCCCGGAGGAAGCGCCGGCCAGCCACGCCCCTGACCCATGTGTCCAGCTCGAGCCGCATGGCGAGCGGTCCGGGGGAGGTGGCCGGTTCTCGGAGCCGTTCGGCGATCAGATCGAGCGTCCGGTGCACGAACGCGACGCGGGCGTTACGGTTCGCCTGCTGGCTGAACGGCCGGCGTGCCTCATGCACGATCTCGCCGGCAGGTCCGGCGCCGCGGGCCACGCCTTCCAGCGCCAGCCGGAGGGGCCGGCGGGTGGTCGCACCCGGGTAGGTGTCCCGGCTCGCCGCGGTGCTGTCGAGCTCCACCACCAGGTCGGCCGCTTCCCGCAGCCGGCGCCGCTCGCTTTCCACGTCGGCGCCGAGCAGCGGCTCGAGGACGCTGGTGACCCGGTAGCCCGGACCCGCGGACGCCTGCTCACTCAACAGCTCGACGAATGCCCGCTCGAGCCGCCGGATCGGTTCGGGGGCCTTCCGCGCGATCTCCACATGGACGACGACCCCGCCGTGCCCAGCGGGTGTCCGGGCAGCACCTCGGTGACCGTCGCGGTCACCGTTTCCTCGTCGCCGCGCCGGCTGGCCTCCCGCCGGGACCGGGCGGCCAGCTCGTCGCCGGTGAGGTCCTCGCCTTCGAACCAGCACACCCGGTCTCGGGGCGGCGCCTTGCGCTGGTCGCTGACCAGCCGCACCTGGACTCCTGCCGCGTCCGCCACGGTGTCGAACGCCGCGCGGAACTTCCGGAACGCATCCTGGGCCTTCGCGTCGTCGCCGCCGGGGGTCGCCACGGCCAGCGCGTCCACCATCGGGATCCGGCCGTCACCGTCGATCAGGCCGGCCAAGCCCCGCAGCCGCTGCAACTGCCGTGGCGTGAGATCGTCGGCCAGGCGGTCGAGGTAGCGCAGCACCACCGGGCGCGGCAGCCGTGTGATCATGCGGCGTCGGCCAGCACGCGGCGGCGGATCTGGCCCGCGAGGTCCATGACGAACCGCTCCCGGTTCGGGCCCGCGGTCTGGGTGAAGGCGCGGCCACCGGCATCGGTGAAGATCTGCCGCGCGGCCAGCCCGCGCAGGTCGAACGACCCTTCCAGCGGCACCTGCTTCAACATCACCGGCATCGCCTTGCCTCTGCCCGGCCCCAGCAGTCGCGGAAGCTCCGTATCCTGGATGTAGCTGCTCGCCAAGAATTTCGGGCTTACCAGCAGCAGCCCGTAGTCGCAGGCGGCCAGCCGGGTCAGGATCTCCTCGTGCCAGTCCGCGCCGAGCAGCAGGTCCGAGTCCTCCCACCGGGTCAGCCGCACCCCGCTCAGCGCGTCGAACGCCAAGCCGGCCAGCAGCCTCTCCTTCGCGGCCTTGTCGTCATGCGCCCAGCTCACGAACAGCGAAGCCGCAACCACCCCAGCCATCAAGAGTCCTGCATTTCCCGTATTTCCCGATGGATTCACGATAGCCTAACGATGAGCGAGGACGATCGACCTGGTCACCTGATGAGTTCTGGGAGCCCGCCATATCGGGTGCCACGAGCGACGCCGTGGACGTGGACGTGGACATGGCCCGCAGCGACTCCACCAGCTGCGGCCAGCCGCCGGGACTCCACCGCCGTCGAGGCGGTCAAGCATTGAACGCCCAGGAACGCCACGCCACCCGGCTCCCAGGCTTCAGAGTAGACTTCCGAGCTTGTGGATCTGTCGGATCTCCTGGCCCGGAGCGAAGGCAAGACGCTCGAGTTCAAACGTGACCTCTCGTCCCCTCGGGGCGTCCTGCGTAGTCTCGTCGCATTCGCCAACACGGCTGGCGGCATTCTGCTGGTTGGCGTTGAAGACGGCACCCGCAGCGTCCGAGGTGTCCCGGAGCCGCTCGACCTTGAGGAGCGGCTGGCGAACCTGATCAGTGACGCGATTGCTCCCCGGCTGGTTCCCGACATCGAGATCGTCTCCTGGCGTGGAACTCAGGTGGTGGCCGTCGAGGTATTTCCCGGCTCGTCGCGGCCGTATCGCCTGGCCCAGGAGGGTCCGGAGAGCGGCGTCTATGTCCGGGTCGGCTCGACTAACCGGCGGGCCGATCCGGACCTGATCGAGGAGTTGCGCCGTTACGCCCGTGGTGAGGCGTACGACGAGCAGGCACTGCCCGAGCTTGGCTCGGAGGCGGTTGACTTCCAGACGGCGGCCGGTGCGTTCGCGGACGTCAGGAAGCTACGGCCGGAGGACCTGGAGACCCTGCGGCTGGTGTCGACCCATCAGGGGCGCCTCGTGCCGACTGTCGGAGGTCTGCTGCTGTTCGGCTGTGACCAGGACCGTGGTCGGTTGTTCCCTGATGCCTGGATCCAGGCCGGACGTTTCCGGGGCCTCGACAAGTCCCAGATCGTCGATCATCTGGAGATCCGCGCGAACCTGGTGCGTTCCGTCGAGGAGGCGGTCGGCTTCGTGCGCAAGCACAGCCTGCACGGTCTCGACATCGGTGCGATCCGGCGTACCGACCGGTGGAACCTGCCGCCCGTGGCGGTACGGGAGGCGGTGGTCAACGCGGTAGCGCATGCGGACTATCGGCAGCGCGGGGCGCCCATCCGCATCGCGATCTTCGATGACCGGCTTGAGGTGGAGAACCCGGGTCTGCTGCAGTTCGGCCTGACCGTCGAGGACATCCGCCGCGGCGTGTCCAAACTTCG
Organism: Protofrankia sp. CiT1; assembly: GCF_917627335.1. Taxonomy (NCBI): domain Bacteria; kingdom Bacillati; phylum Actinomycetota; class Actinomycetes; order Frankiales; family Frankiaceae; genus Protofrankia; species Protofrankia sp. CiT1. The sequence goes on from NZ_CAKJTP010000224.1 coordinate 4,257, forward strand.
CAACCGGGTCATCGGTCGAGTCTTCAACTCGCTGGGACTCATCGAGCAGTGGGGCAGCGGGATCCAGCGTATGACCGCGGCCTGTCGTGAGGCGGGCCTTCCACCTCCGGGCCTGGAGGAGATCGGCACCCGCTTCCGCGTGACCCTGTGGACGCAGCCCGTCGAGTCGCCGATGCTGGACGTCAAGGACCAGGCGATCATCGATGCCATCACGGCCGACGGCGCTTCCACCGGCGAGATCGCCGCTGCCATCGATCTGTCCACGCGCGCTACCAGGACCAGGCTTATCAGACTGATCGGCCGCGGCCTCATCCGCGAGGTCGGT
>NZ_CAKJTP010000225.1:0-649 GCF_917627335.1 Protofrankia sp. CiT1
TACGGGCGGCACTACCAGCAGAACTGGTGGCCCGGCTTGACCTGGACAAACTGGCACTAGTACCGGGGAGCCTGGTTGATGCCACGTTACGGTGGCGGCATACCGATCTGCTGTTCACCGCGCCACTGGACGGCCGAGAAGCATTCGTCTACGTACTGATCGAACATCAAAGCGGCAACGACCCGATGATGGCGTTCCGGATGCTGCGCTACGTCGTGCGGATCTGGGACCGCTACCTGGCCGACCATCCCAGGGCGAGCCGGCTGCCCGCGGTGATCCCGCTGGTGGTGCATCACGACGACCGCGCCTGGACCGCGCCGGTGGAAGTGGCTGACCTGGTCGACCTGGACGCGGGCTTGATCGAGGCCTGGCGGGACCATCTGCCCCGGTTCCGGTTCCTCCTCGACGATCTGGTCCGGGTCGACGCGCAGGCGCTGCGGGAACGGCCGTTGACGTCATCAGCGCGGCTGACACTGCTCCTCCTGAAGATCGCTCCGGGGAATCCGTGGCTGGTGAAGGAACTGGGGCTGTGGGCGGACGAGTTACGGGCGGTCCTGGATGGTCCTGATGGCAGGGAGGAGTTCGCCGCTCTTCTGCGTTACATTGAGCTGGTCGGGGAGGCGGAGATCCGCGATCAGCTACATGATCT
>NZ_CAKJTP010000225.1:1099-2276 GCF_917627335.1 Protofrankia sp. CiT1
AATCATCGCTCTTGGTTCTGACGCGGAGGAGGCCTACATGACCATCGCCGAGCAGCTCCGCGCTGAGGGACGTGTCGAGGGGCGTGTCGAGATCCTCGTCCAGCAGCTGACACTCAAGTTCGGCCCGCTTCCCGAGGCACTGATCGCCACTGTGCGTAACGCCTCCGCTGACCAGCTCCAGACCTGGACCGTCCGTGTCCTGACCGCCGACACCCTCGACCAGCTCTTCGGCTAGCCGGCAGGCATATCTCCAGGCCCGTCCCTGGATCGTCGCGTATCGCGGGTCGGCCATCGAGGTCGCTCATGCGGCCATGAAGGATCGACGGGCCGGCCGAACAGATCGGCGAGGTCATCGGCGAGTTGCTCGATGTCCCAGCCCAGACGCCGGCCAGGCTGAAGGGTGTACAGGATGTCGCTGTCGGCGGTCGCGGTGCCGCGCGCCTGAGAGCCGAGCAGCTGGAGTTCGGCGATCCCGTACCGATCGCAGATCGCGGCAAGGCGGCCCTCATCGATCTCCACTCCCGCGATGAGCCTCACCAGGCAACGGTAGCCACAGACGTCACGCGACAGCGGCCGGTGACCCGCAGCTCAGCGGGATCCAGTCGCTACGGCCGGGTAAGGTCGATCTTCATCGGGAAGGGTGCGACGGCGTCGACGACACCGGTGAACACCTCTCCGTCACGGTAGGTCTTGCTCGCCGGGTCGAGAATGTAGGTGTGGACGACGGGAACGCCCGCGGGAGGTTGTTCGACTCGCCAGTAGTAGGAGATCCCGGCCCTGGCGTACTGCCCGGCCTTGACGATCCGGTCTGTCGTCTCCGAGCCCGGGGAGACCACCTCGACGACGAGCAGGATGTGCTCGGGGCGCGCTGGCATGACATCGATCGTGTCGGCGCGGTACACGACGACATCTGGACGTCGGTTCGTCAACGGCACGTCCTGGAGCCGGACGTCGACGTCGAAGTCGGCGTTCCAGTCCGGCCCGGCGGCGGCCTCCAGGGCGACCGCGAGGATCTTGATCAGCCGGTTGTGGCGCTTCGGCGCGCTGGGACGCACGACGACCATCCCGTCCACGATCTCGATGCCCGCGCACTGCTCGTCGGACCAGGAGCCGTACTGCTCCGCCGTGACCTGGTGGTGCATCCAGTCGGGAGCGATCATCTCCACGGTGATGACGT
>NZ_CAKJTP010000225.1:2457-5212 GCF_917627335.1 Protofrankia sp. CiT1
ACCTCCTTCGGGCGACCGACAGTCATGATCCTTCTGGGCTAGCGTAGCGCCTGCGGGGGCTGGGCCTCGATGTTCAGCGTCGCCGGTACGACTCGTCGCAATGCCGCGATCGTCCGGAGCCCGGCGCGGAGGGCTCGCCTGGTAGCATTTGTGAAACGTACTTCGACGAACTATGGATCGATCAAGTAGGTTTCGGTCAACCATACTTCGATCCGAAGAGTGGACGATGGCCGTGCCTGTGAAGCCCCCTCACCTGTTCGACCGCGATGCCGAGTGGCGAGGCCTGACATCCTTCGTAGCCGACCCTCGTCCGGGGGCGACTCTCGGCGTGGTCAGCGGACGGCGCCGGCAGGGCAAGAGCTATCTTCTTCAGGCGCTGGCCGCCGCTGCCGGCGGGATCTACTTTCCCGCGCTGGAACTGACCGAGGCGGTCTCGCTTCGGTTGTTCGCCGATGAACTCGTCAGGTTCACGGGCGCCCCGGTCCCGCCTTTCCGGGACTGGCTGGATGCTGTCCCATTCGTCCTGCGTGCCGCGAGCGGCCGCCCCACACCAGTCGTGATCGACGAGTTCCCCTTCCTGGTCAAGGCGTCGCCGGAGCTGCCGTCGATCATCCAACGTGAACTCGGGCCGGGCGGCAGCGGCGGTACCAGCAGCGCGCGGCTCCTGCTGTGCGGCTCGGCGATGTCCGTCATGGGAGGCCTGTTGTCCGGGCAGGCGCCATTGCGCGGACGCGCGGGTCTTGAGTTGATGGTTCATCCCTTCGGGTACCAGGACGCCGCGCGGTTCTGGGGTATCACGGATCCGGCGCTCGCGGTGCTCGTGCACTCCGTGGTTGGCGGAACACCCGCCTACCGTCGCGAGTTCGTCCGCGACGACTCCCCGTCGGGCCTGGGCGACTTCGACGCCTGGGTGACAAGGACCGTGCTGAACCCGCAGACCCCGCTGTTCCGCGAGGCCCGCTATCTGCTCGCGGAGGAGACGGACATCCGCGACCTGTCGCTGTACCACTCGGTGCTCTCCGCCGTCGCCGAGGGGAACTCGACCAGCGGGGGCGTCGCCAGCTACGTCGGCAGGAAGGCCAACGAGATAGCCCACCCGCTGCGGGTTCTGGAGGACTCCCGGCTGCTGGTCAGGGAGCCCGACCTGTTCAGGCCGGGCAGGGCGGTCTACCGGATAGCCGAGCCGCTGATCAGCTTTTACCACGCGGTCATGAGCCGGGACTGGACGCGGCTGGAGCGCGGCGACGCGGCGACGATCTGGTCCAGCGCGCAGCCGCGGTTCCTTTCCCAGATCGTTGGGCCGCATTTCGAGACCATATGCCGCGATTATGCGATCATGGCCGACCCGGCGGTGTTCGGAGGCCTGCCTGCCGAGGTGGGAGCGGGAATCGTCGCCGACCCCGCCAACAGGACTCAGATCCAGATCGATGTCGCCGTTCTCGCGCCGGCAGAACACGGACAACCGCGCAGGATTCTCTCGCTCGGGGAAACGAAGTGGGACCGGGTCATGGACCGGCGTCACGCCGACCGCCTGCGCCGCGCCCGCGACCTGCTCACGGCCAAGGGCTTTGACACCCGCGATACGCGCCTCGCCTGTTACTCGGGGGCGGGATTCCACCCGGGCCTGGAATCCGATGTTCCAAGCGATGTCCGCCTGATCGGCCTCGACCAGCTCTACGCAGGCTGACCGCGCGTCAGACCCCAACCTCGGCAGGGGCAGGTCGGGCGCGATCACGAGGCAGGCGCACGTGGTCACTCGGGGTACGCGCGGATCTCGGCCAGGCGTGGAACAGACGCCGACCTGCTGGAGGTGCGGGGATGAGGCGTCCGCCCCGGTCTCCTCGGACAGTTCCCGGGCCGCGGTCTCGTCGAGGCTCTCACATGCCAGTTGGTCGTCGTTGGTCGCCGACCGAATCAAGATCATTATTCATCACAGAATGCCGGTACGAGGATGGAGAACTTGAACCCCGATGTAACCCGCTACCTGCGCAAATGCCAGCCGTCAGCCCCGGCTGACCATCAAGGCTGCGGAGGCTTACAGACCGACCGAGCCATCTGATGTCCCACCGAGTTCGACAGGCTCCGGTACTGGTCCCGCTTCGGTTCACAGCTGGAGCGTGTTGGGTGTCGCGCAAAGCCGAGCGGCTGGATGAGGCATGATATTGCAGCACGCGACGCGCGATGGGAAGGCGTCTGTGGCCTCGGCAGAGCAGGAAGCGGGAAGGCTGCCCGCGGTGACGTTGGACGACGTCCGCCTGCACCGCAAGCAGATCATGGCCATTGCACGCCGTTTCGGCGTCCGCAACGTGCGCGTGTTCGGTTCCGTGGCCCGCGGCGAGGCCACGGGCTCCAGCGACCTGGATCTGCTGATCGACGTCGAGCCTGGTCACGGGTACTTTGACATGACGGCCTTCGCCCTCGCGGTGGAGGACCTCTTGGGCGTGTTCACCCAGGTCACAACCGAGAGCGGGCTGAAGCTGCGCATTCGTGACGGCATCCTCGCCGAGGCAGTGCCCGTCTGAGCGGGGGGCGTTCGTGCGGCGGGACGAGGAACGGCTGGCGGACATCCTGGAGGCGGCTTCGGCTTCGACCGCGACCAGCGGTGCGGTCGAGGCCACCGGCATGCCGAGCTGCCGGTGCACGTAATTGACGACCCCGAGTGGGAACTGGAGCTTCGGCACGTACTGGCCGACGCTCGCGGCACCGGTGCTGCCGCTGTGCCGAGCATGTGCCGCGGAGCTCCACTGTGAGGGTG
>NZ_CAKJTP010000226.1:0-2860 GCF_917627335.1 Protofrankia sp. CiT1
GTTCAAGGCTTTCGACGACATGCCCGAGGAGTCACGCCCCGGGAAAGTGGCAACGGACGCCGTGAATCTGTTGATTCTCGGCAGCGATTCCCGCAACCCCGGGGACACCTCGGGCTCGCGGAGCGACACGATCATACTTGCCCACCTGCCGAAGAGCCGGTCGAGTGCGCAGCTGATCTCCATCCCCCGCGATACGTGGGTACACGTTCCCCGGTCGAAGGATGGTAGGTATGGCAACACCGACGCTAAGATCAACGCAGCTTACGCCTGGGGAGGCTTGCCGTTGACGGTGCAGACGGTGGAGAGTTTCACCGGCGTACGCATCGATCACGTCGTACTCGTCGACTTCGCTGGATTCAAGGAAATCGTCGACGCGCTGGACGGCGTCGAGATCGACGTTGAGCAGAGCTTCACCTCCACCCACTCCCTCGATCCGTCCGGTCGGCGTGGGTTCGCCAAGGGTAAACAGCTCATGGATGGCGCGGCTGCGCTGGACTACGCGCGTGAGCGCTTCGCGTTCCCCGACGGGGACTCGGATGTGAGCCGGTCGCCGAACCAGGCGTTCGCGTATGCCAGGTCCTGGAGCCAGTCCTGGCGGGCCATGCCGAAGAACGGCTGATCGGCGACGAAGCCGAAGCCGGGATGCACGGCCGGCCAGGCTGGGCATCCGCCGTTCGTCCGAAGCAGAAACGACCGGTACCCGGCGGGCAGGCCGTACCCGAGACGCTCCTCCAGCCTCTCCAGCACCTCGCCGGACAGCCGGTGGGTGAGCCGGATCCGCGGTGGTGTCCCGCCGTGCATCGCCAGACCCCGCCTGGCCCGATCGGCGCTGCCGGTGCTCACACCACCCAGATGCCTGTACGCGCCGTGCAGTTCGACGGGGACGAGGGCGATCCGGCGTGTCCGCGACCACACCGCCGGCAGGTGCGCCCAGGTCCACCCGGCCGGGGTGGCGCCCGGGCACACGTCCGCCCAGAGCGCATCTCCGCCGGCGGCCATGGTGTTGTTGGCGGTGAGCACGTCCACCACGCGCGCCTCGTCCACGCCGAGATCGGGTGAGCAGGGGGGCAGCTGGACGACGGCGCGCGCGTACGGGATCCAGTCGGGGAAGCCGTGCGGCCCGGCCAAAATGCCGTCACGGTACCGGATGCGCAGCATCGGCGAGCCTGCATGGACGATCTGGAACGCGTATCGGCCGCCGGGAATCATGCCGGGTCGCCGCGACGGTGGAACGGTTCCTTGAAGTACACCGTCACTCTCCTTCTCAGCCGCCCGCATGGAAGGCTGAAACTGTCCCGATGCCAGCCGTTTCCACGCTGAAGCTAGTAGGTAAGGAGGCTCGATGCGACGGCTGTTGACAGTCGCCATGACGCTGGTGTTCATGGCCGGCTGCGGCACCTTCGGCGGAGGGGGCGAGTCAGGTCCACAACCCGCGAAGACGGTGGAGCACGTCATCCTCTACCAGTTGTATGCGCAGGGCGGGTCCAATTTTATGATCACGCTGAACTACACCGACTCCACAGGGAGGCAGAAGCACGAGGAGTCCACCGCGCCGTCGTGGGCCAAGCAGGTCACCGTGCGGTATCCCGATGTCATGTTGGTGGCGATCTCAGGGAATGCCGTCGCGACTCCAATGGCGCCCGCCCCGCTGGGCACCGGGCTCCCCCGGGTGCAGTGCATCCTCACAGTCGATGGTGAAATCGTCGATCAGAAGGCGTCGATCCTCCCGACGTGCGAGGCGACGCTGACCGCCACGGCCCGCCCGATCCCGAAACTCTCGGCGAACTGAGTAAACCCGCACCGATTCCGTACCGCCTCGGCGATGATGGCGCGTTACCGCCGACTGCCGGGTTGACCGTCGCAGCCTACGGCACGCGGTTATCCACGCGGTCGCAACGACCGTGCGGCTCTGCCCCGGAAGGTGCGCGATACTGGCCGCATGCCCGACGATGGCGCCGTACGAGTCGTTAACGTGTTCAACAAGCCCATGGATGAGGACGGATGGTCGGCGGAGGAGGTCACCCTCGAGCGGCATCCTGGTGGTGACCTGACGCTGCGCTGCCGCACCTCGGGCCGCGCCGTAGAAATGATCATAGGAGAAGACGCCACCGAGTACCGCCGGGCGTGGACTGTGATGGCTGAGCACGTGCCACAGGTACTACGGGCGGCTCTACAGGATCTGTTTGCCGACGCTTCAGCGCTACGCACTTGGCTGGCCGGCGCGGGGATCCCCGCCGCTGCCGAGGATTGGCAGGGTTACCCGATCCGGCCGCTGAACGAGAATCAGTTCGTCATCGAGGCCGTACGCGCGCTCCTCGGTGTGGACGGCAACGACGAAGGCACCAAGATCGCCGATAGGTTCACCACATGGTTGACGGAGCAGTCCATCAGCTATGAAACGGACGAGCAAGTCGTCACCAGCTGATCACTCTGCTTCGATACCCGGCGAGACGCTGACCGGCGGGCTGCACTCAGGTGGAGTGGCCCGGAACCTCCGAGCGCAGGATTGATGCGATTTCACCGCGTTGGGGACCGGGCGCCGGCTCCCGCGGCGGTGCCGAGCCACCGGGTCCGCCGCATCCCGCGACCGGTGCCTGCGCGGTTGAGCCGGTCGCGCCCTCGCCCAGCAATGCATCAAGGAGCCTTCGCGCGGCGTTGCCCGGCGGGTACCGCTCATCCAGGAAGTTACGCAGATCGAGTGCCCGCCGCCGTTGAGCATCGAGATCAGCCAGTACGTCCTTGACGTGCTCGACCCATGCCGGCAGGCGCCGCTGACCGATCTCCGTCACGGTGGCCTGCACCGCGGCGGGGTCCAAGCCGCCGTCCGGCCCGGCCACGGCGAGGAGCGCATCACAAGGAT
>NZ_CAKJTP010000226.1:3317-5034 GCF_917627335.1 Protofrankia sp. CiT1
CGGTCAGGTCATCCAGTCGAGCACCGTGAGCTCGTCCGCGGGCACGATGACGATCCCGTTGCCGCCGCAGGACGGGCACGGATCGAGACGTCCGCCGTCGCACTCACAGCCGCAGGCGAAGCAGCGCAGCCGGTCGGACGCGTTGCGCCATTCCACGCTACACTGCGGCCGGGACAGATCGGCCAGCCGCAGGATGACGAGCCACGACGGGCTCGGCCGCCGGATTTCGCCTACTGGATTTCATCACGGTGCATCATATCGGCGGTACTTTTCCGTAAGATCAAAAATGGACGACGTGCCGTCAACAGCGTTGACTAAGAGCGCCCGGCAATAGGGGCGTGGATCAAGGAGCGGGGCTGGGGCACGTACATCGCAAGGCGGAGGAGGGAGTCACCCTGGTCCTTGGGGTGTCGACCGACGACAACGCAGCGAGGTGCGTGCCCCAGCCCCGCGACGCCGCGTCCCTATTGCCGGTCGCTCTAAAAAAGCGTCACGGCAGCAACACGCTATAAACGGGTAGGGCCGCGCTGGCGCAACGCGGCGAGCCCGGCCGCGAGACGAGTGATCGTGTCGGGTGGCGGCAGGAGAACGCGGGTACTCCACGGGAGCGTCCCGCGGACCTCAGCGGCGCTGTGCCAGGCGCCGAGCAGGCCGGCAGTGAGCGCGGCGACCGTGTCGGTGTCGCCGCCGAGAAGAACGGCGCGGGCGATGCCGTCGGGCAGGGATGTAGCGGTGTGCACGCAGTGCAGAACGGCGGTCACAGTCTCGTAGGGATCGAGGCCGATGCCGCTCCTTGGCGGGGACCACGCACCAGCGGCCACCGCGCGCAGCAGCTGGGGCAGTGAGCTGTCCGCACCGAGCCGGCCCGTGCTCGCCTCAGCCTCGGTAACAGCGATGTCGATCAGCTGCCGCGGCTGTTCGACAGCCAGTGACCAGGACGCGCACGACGCGGCGACCAGCGCCGCCGCCTGGGCTTCCCGGCCGGCGTGGGTGGCTCGGGTCAGTTCGACTGCCGACCTGCGGCGCGGTTCGGCGGCCCGGGGCGGGGTGGACCAGCCGACCGGCAGAACGCGCATGGGGCCACCGTTGGTGTTGCCTGCGTCCGGCAGTTGGCCGGTGCCCCGGAACCGGCTGATCGCAGCCCGGGTGGACGGGCCGAGGCCGCGTATCCCCTCGGCACGGTCGCTCAGCCGCCGGGCGAACTCCACCGCCTCGCCCTGCCCGCCGGAGTCGATCAGATGTTCGGCGACGAGCAGTGTCAGCGCGGTGTCGTCGGATGTCGAGCCAGCCGGCCAGCCGCGACCCGTGGGGATAGCGGCTATCCGGGCGGGGTCCACCGCCTCGGGAGCGCATCCTTCCCACGGCACTCCGGCCGCGTCCCCGCAGGCGAAGGCGACGATTGCGCCGGCCACCCGATCGGCGAGCCCATCGGTTACGACCTCGTTCATGCTTCGCCTTCCACCTTTAGTTTAGTTCGGCGCTTCGTCCGCCCAGGCAGCTCACCGTCCACCCACTGGCGATGGGAATCAACAGGTATTCCATGAAATCCCGCCAGTTCCGCTCCATCCGGCGAAGCTCGGCAACCGGCCCGAGCATTGCCATCCGGATTCCGATACCGGTCTCGGCCAGCGGCGGGAACGGCGATATAGCGTGGGCCGACCGCGCCGATGTGCGCACCCTACACGAACAAATGTTCGACCCTGGGGGCATTCCAGGC
>NZ_CAKJTP010000227.1:0-4503 GCF_917627335.1 Protofrankia sp. CiT1
CGCTGACCCTACGCGGACTGGAGCGAGACGGGCTCGTCTTCCGCGAGGTCACCCCCACCGCGCCGCCGCGGGTCGACTACTCGCTTACTCCTGTGGGCCGGACGCTCTCCATGAAGGCGAGCGAGCTAATCGCGTGGGCCGAGGAGCACCGCGAGCACATCGCGGACGCCCGGCGCCGCTACGACGAGAAAGAAGACTGAGGTGGACGACCTGATCCGAGCGCTCCGCAGTTCCCGGGAGCGACTCAAGAAGCTGGTGACGCCCCTTGCGGACGCCGCTCTGACGCGGCGGAGTCGGCGGAACACATCGTGGACCTACTCGAGGTGGACCTACTCGAGCCGACCGTGAGCCGATTTGGCAAGCCTGCCACCACGCCCGTGAGTGTCGCCGTCACCACCACCGAACCGGACTGCCGCATCCTAACGCTCGGCGTCCCGGTCTCGCTGACGGAGGCGCTGGGCACCGAGGATACCGCCCGGGATCCTCGAACTGCCGGCCGAGGCATTCATCCGCCTCGTCTACGGCCGTCTCGACCCGGCGCATACTCCCGAAGTCAGGATCTGCGGCATCGACCACGAACTCCGCCGAGCGTCTCCTGGTGTGTGACCCGTCGGCATGCCGGTCGGGTGGTGACGGGCACGGCCGTGCGAGCCGCTCAACCATCGGCACCTCTTGCAGGCCCACAGCTTCCGCACCGCGAGCGCCGGAAACTCGGCGGTCAGGTCGGGTGGCCGTGAGTGAGTAGCACGCTGACCATGTCGTCCCGGGTCGGTCCGCCCGTCGCGCCGCGACACCTGTCCTCGTGCCGGTCCGCGTCCCACCTGGATCGCGCCGCGGAGGGCCTTCCGAATCACGGTGGCCCGCCCCCATCCGGAAGGGCTTCAAGGATGCTGCTGTCCATCGGGCCGTCCAGCACCCGCTCCAGCCGCAGCCCGGCCGCCGCGAGCAGTGCGGAGTACTCTGCCTTTGTACGTTCCCGCCCGCCTAGCACGACGAGCATGGTGAAGTCCATGACCTTGCCGCGATGCGGCGTGTCCCCTTCGGGGACGACCTGCTCGACCAGTAGCAGCCGCCCGCCGGGCGCCATCGCCCTGCGGCAGTTACGCAGGATCGCGAGGGCCTGCTCGTCCGGCCAGTCATGGATGATCCACTTCAGGATATAGAGGTCGCCGCCGGTTGGCACGGCAGAGAAGAAGTCGCCGCTCTCCACCGTGCACCGCTCACCCAACCCGGCCGCCGCGATCCGCTCCCGCGCAGCGTCCGCGACCTCGGGCTGGTCGAATACCACCCCGGTCGCCTCCGTAACGGCGTCCAGCACGGCGCAGATCAGCGTTCCGTCACCGCCTCCGACGTCCACGATCCGCCGACCGGAGAAGACGGAGAAGTCGTAGGCCGTGACGAGCCCGCCGGTCTCCAACCGGCTGAACTCCGCCATCGAGGTGTTGAAGACCGCGCCAACCTCGGGGTTCTGCTGCAGGTACGCAAAGAGCGGAAGGCCGAACGTCTTCGGGAACGCGGGCTCGCCCGTACGCAGACTGTGCTCGGCGTCGGAGAAGACCCGGCCGAAGAGGCCGCCGCCTATGACCATGATGGACCGTACCGACAACGGATGGTCCGAGCGTAGGGGCGCCCCGATCTCGGTCAGTGCAAACCGCCCGGGCGCCGGCTCGGTCATCAGCCCGAACCCGGTGGCAGTCCGTAGCAGCCGGAAGAGCGCCCGCGAGTCGGTGGCGGTGGCCGTCGCCAGCTCGGCGACGTCCCGGGCACCGTCGCCGATGAGGTCACCAACCTTCAGCTCGGCGACGAGCCGCACGACGTGGGCGCGGATATATCCGTCGTGCGTTTCGAGCAGCTCGGCGACGGGTGACTTGTCGCCTTCGACGATCCGGCGTACCAAGGCAGTGTCGTGAATGTCCGTGAAGTGCGTGGCCAACCCACGGGCCAACCGCCAGGAGTGGACGAACGGCACCGTGCCCGACATCCCGCTGCGTGCTCCGCACATGTAGTGAACGCCGAAGACCACGACGCGATCGCCCTGCTCTATGAACTCCTGCGGGTCTGGGCGTAGCTCGCTGAAGACGGTCCTTGCCCGAGCCATGAACGCCAGGATCTCCTCATACCCCTTCTTGGTGCCGCCGAGGCCGTAGTCGACCATCCCGTCCGGATGGGTCCACTCGATGTCGGGGGCGAAGGCCGCTAGCGCGGCCTTATGATCGCGGCGGTGAAACGCCTCGTACGAGGCCCGGATGATGTCACTGTTGGACCGCATCGGCGGCCTCCTTCACCAGGTCGGGGAAGTGCGCCCGCAGGGTCCTGCTCAGCCCTTCGCGCCAACCGACCCCGCACCGGCCGATAAGCGCCCTCCGCCGGGTGTTGTCGAAAGCGTGGGTCGCTCGGTAGACCTCGCTGGAGGCGAACCGTGGCTCGATTCCGGCCAGCTCAGCCATGTACGTCAGCATGTCCTGAATGCCGACGGCATCATCGCCGGCCCAGTTGATCACTTGCACTGGAACGGTCGCGGCCTTCCAGAGCAGCGGCACTTGCCATACGACGTCGTCGGTGTGGATGGGGCTGCACAGGTTCTGTCCCCGCGGTGGCACTTCGATCGGCTCCCCGGCCAGCAACCGCCGGAACAGCAGGATCGGCATCCCGCCGTGCGAGTGCGGGCCGTACGCGACGTTGAGCCGCGCGATGGTCGTCGGCAGGTCGAGCGTGACGGCGAAGGCGCGGACAGCGCCCTCGGTGGCGAGCTTGCCGACCGGGTAGGTCGGCAGCCACGGCATCTGACCGCCGAGCGGATCCTCCTCCCGGACCAGATGCTCCGGCGATTGCCCCGCGTAAACCGCGCCAGAGGAGACATATAGGAACGCCTCGGCCCGGCGGCAGTGCGTCATCAGCCGGCCCGCGCCAACGGCGTTGATCTCCACCGAGGCGTCGAAGTCGATGCCGTCGCCACGGTGAGCGGCTGAGTGCATGACATGGGTGAAGTCGTCGGCAAGACCGTCGAGACCGTCCTCGGCCAGCCCGGCCATGTCCCACCGCCAGGTGCGGACGCCAAGGTCGCTCAGCTCGCGCTCGGCGTCGACGTCGGCGAACCGACCGAGGCACCACACCTCGTTGTTCTTGGCGAGAGCCTCGGCGACCGGCCGGGCCACCTGTCCGGTGGCGCCAGTGATGAGTATCTTCTTGCCTTCGATCACGAAGCTCCTCCTTCGCCGAGCGCGTCGGCCAGCTCTCGCCGCAGCGTCGCCTGGAACGTCTGGACATGCTCGGGGCTCATCAGCGTATAGTGCTCGCCGTCCACCTCGATGTAGCGGTTGGGGCGGCGGGTGAAGCCGTCCCAGTCCCGCAACTGCTGGTCGAGCCAGTCCTGCTTGGTGCCCCTGAGCGGTTCGCAGTAGAACACCCGCACCTGCTCGACGGCCCCGGACGGCTCGTAGGCGCGGCCGAGGTGGACCATCGACTGCGCGAGCGCCACCCAAGCGGTGAAGCCTTCCAGGTCGAGGTCGAGTTCGGTCAGCCGGCGGGGCGGCGCCTGCCGGATCAGGCAGGCCAGTTGCTCCTCCTCGCTCAGCGGCGTCAGCCGTTGCGTCAGTTCCTTGACGTCGTCCGCGCTGATCAGTGACAAGAACAGGGCCAGGTTGATCGCTCCGTCGGCAAAGGTGATCTCGTTCATCCGGCCGGAGATGCGTGGCGGCAGGTTGAAGATCCCCACGAAGGCGACCTGCTCCCCCTGCGCCTCGATGGCCTTGGCGATTTCGAAGGCGACCGCGCCGCCGTACGAGTAGCCCGCGACCGCGTACGGGCCATACGGCTGGGTGCGCCGGATCGCCGCCACGTAGCAGTCCACCATCTCGGCGAAGCTGCCGAAGTGGGTCTCGTCCTTGCCGAAGCCGCGAGCCCGCAGCGTATAGAAGGGCCGCTCGTTGACGAAGTACTTCGCGAGGTTGACAAATACCAGCACCTCGCCGAGCCCGGGATGCACGCAGAACAGCGGCGTGCCGTCCCCGATGACCTGCAACGGTACCAGCGGGTCGTAGCCGGAACCGGAACCGCCCGACAGGCGCCGCGCCAGCCCCCGCACGGTGGGGGCCTGCAGGATGGCTGCCACCGGCACGTCGGCCACGCCGAAGGTGTGTTGGATCTCCAACTTCAGCCGCAGCACGTCGAGTGAAGTGCCGCCCAGGTCGAAGAAGCTCGCAGCCGCCGAGAGCGCCGATGGTTCGACGCCCAGCACCCGGGCGTAGATTTCGACGAGGCGGGCCTCGGCGTCGCCGTCGGGCGGTACCGGGTCGCCCAGGAAACGGTGGGTCAGCTCCTCCACCCGCGCGACCGACGCGGCTAGCTGGCCGCCTTCGACGGCGCGGCGCAGCCGGGACCGTTGGATCTTGCCGAGGTTGCCGCGCGGAATATCGATCACGGTAATCGGCAGAATCAGCGAGGGCCGGAACCCCCACCGCATCACGGTACTGTTGCGGATCGCCACGATCGTGCGGTACAGCG
>NZ_CAKJTP010000228.1:0-2199 GCF_917627335.1 Protofrankia sp. CiT1
AGCCGTTTAGAGCGCCCGGCAATAGGGACGCTCTTATCGGAGTGGGACGGTGACCCCGCCGCTGAACGGGCCGTCGTGCAACTCCAGATGATCAGCGGTGACGTCCTGGGGGATGTCGAAGACGAGGGTGCCGCTCGCCGTCTCGCCCGCGGAGATGTTCCCCCAGATATCTTCTGAAAAAACCATCCGCGACAGGAGCTGGCTGGAATCGTGGTCTGAGCCAGCGCTGTCGACAAGCCGCTGCGGGGCCACCGACAGATTCCGGGTCGAACCGCCGATGTTGTGCGCGGTGAGGGCGACCAGGCAGTACTGGCCGTCCGGATGCCTGGTGATCAATCCGATCTTCAATTGATCGAGGCCGCACTGCACATGTGTCACGGTGAACTCAAGCTGCCCATCGTGGACCGGGACACCGGCCCCGGCTGCCCCGGACGGGACGGGAGAAGGGGACGGGGCGGCCGAAGCCGCGGGCGCGGAGCTGGCAACGGCGGGCGATGCGCCTGTGTCGTTACCGCCGAGGCCTCGCAGGGCCACCCAACCGAGCAGCAGCAGGAGCACGGCGGCCAGGGCCAGCAGCCACCAGCGACGGCGTGGCCGCGACGGCGCGGCCGGCGGATACCAGGGGGGCGGTGCCTCGTCGGCGGGCTCGGCGAACCGCGCTGGCTGCCCGAACCGCGCTGGTTGTCCCGATAGCTGGCCGGTCGCGAACGTCGGCGAACCGCGGCGGGTCGGTGGCGCGACAGCGGCCATCCGCTGTGTCCGCCCGAGTATCTGATCGATCGGCGTGGCGGCGCTGACGTCCGCGTTGCCCTCGACCAGACGCATGAGCAGATCACGTGCGGCTGGCCGAGCCCTGGGATCTTTGGTCAACGCGGTCTCGACCAGCCCCCGTAGCGGTCGGGCGAGACCGGTCAGGTCCGGTGCCTCCTCCACGATCCGCTGCCCCAGGCTGGCGTCAGCGGCCGGCCCGAAGGCTCCCGGTTCCGCGAACGGGTGTCGGCCCGTTCCCGCGTAGCCGACCAGAAGCCCCCAGGTGAAGATGTCCGCGGCCGGGCCGACCGGATCGTCGAGGATTTGTTCGGGCGCCATCCAGCCGTAGGTCCCGAAGATCAGTCCACGATCGAGAGCATGACGGGTGGTAGCGGCGAGCTTGGCTATCCCAAAGTCGATGACCCTCGGCCCGGACAACGACATGATCACATTGGCGGGCTTGAGGTCACGGTGGACGATCCCCGCGCGATGGATGGCCGTCAGTGCCGTCGCCACCCCGATCGCGGTACCGGTCAGGGTCGAGGCGGGCAGCGGACCGTCCTCCGTCACCACCCAGTCCAGCCGCCTGCCATCGATGTACTCGGTGACGAGATACGGCGGGTAGGCGTCCGGGTCGGCGTCGAGCACCGAGGCCGTACAGAACGGCGAGACCCGTCGGGCCGCGGCGACCTCGTGTCGGAACCGCTCCCGGAAGTCGCGATCGGCGGCGAGGTCCGGCCGGATCACCTTGACCGCGACCTGTCGGCCCAGCGTGTCCCGGCCGAGATAGACCGTGCCCATGCCGCCGACGGCGAGACGGCTGTCCAGCATGTACCTGCCGACCGATAGCGGGTCGTCCGCATGCAGCGGCTCCAGTGGCTCCGCCGTAGCCCCCTTCCCCGCTCGGCCTGGCCGCGTCATGCCCGACCGCCCTGCTGCTGCCCGCCCGCTCATAACCCCCCACTTCAACCGCCTATGGCTGACCCGCTCACAGCCAGCCCGCTCACAGCCCCATCGTCACTCATCCCAGGCCTCTTGCGGTGGCAGAGTCCCCAACAGGCGGCATGCTCTCGAACGTGGAGGTGTGCCGGAAGGCAGCCGGATCAGGTCAGGCTCTCGGCTGTGCCAGGTCATAGACCGTCTGCCCACCAACAGTCCTGGCGGTGAAGGCGCTGTCCACCCAGGAGGTGATCTCGTTGTTTTCGCGGCCACCGAAACCACCGAAACCACCACCCGCGATGTAGTAATGGATGTTGTGATGAGCGACATACCGCTTGAACTCGGCGAGCGTCGGTGCCGGGTCACCGCCGCTGAACCCGCCCATCGACATGATCGCAGTACCGCTGGCGAGCTCGAGCGAGCCGGCCATCTGGGATCCCGACGCCGCCGCGGCCCAGCGGTAGCCTCGCTGGCCGTTCCTGAGCAGCTGGACGAGCTCGGCGTTGGCAG
>NZ_CAKJTP010000228.1:2688-4929 GCF_917627335.1 Protofrankia sp. CiT1
GGGAAACCCACCACCGCCGGCAGTGGCCGGCCCCGCGGTTGGAATCGCGCCCATGTGGGGCGTTGAGGCGGTGTCGAGGGCGTAGGCAGCCGATGGCGCGCCCAGCGCGATCACCACTGCCACGGCCGCACCCGCCCCGGCGGCGGCGAACAGCCGCCGGCCGACCAGCAACGCGAGCGCGCCGAGAACCGCGGCGGCAACAACGACGAACCGCAGCGCGGGGTACCACTCAGGGCTGCGGTCGAGCAAAATGAACGACCACGCGCCGGTGGCCGCGACAGCCGCCGCCATCAGCGTCCGGGAAACCCGGGAGGCCCGCGCACGCCACAGCGCGGTACCGCCGAAAACGACAAGGCCGGCGATCCCCGGCGCCAGCGCGATCGTGTAGTACGGGTGGATGATTCCGCTCATATAGCTGAATACGATGCCGGTGACGAGCGTCCACCCGCCCCACAACAGAAGACCGGCACGGATGCGGTCCGTGCGGGCCGCCCGGCGGGTGACCCACAGCCCGCCCACCAGGACGATCAGCGCAGCCGGCAGCAGCCACGAGATCTGGGTACCGAACTGGCTGTCGAACATCCGGTTCCAGCCGGTCGGGCCACCGAACATCCCCCCGGGACCGCCACGGCCAGCACCGCCACGGCCAGCACCGCCGGCACCAGCGCCGCCGGGCATCCCCCGCAGGTACTGGGCGATACCGACCGGCAGCTGCCCACCACCCCCGCCCCGAGCGCCCCCGCCCCCATTGCCGAAGATCCGTCCAAGACCGTTGTAGCCGAAGGTCAGCTCAAGAAAGCTGTTGTTGGTCGAACCGCCGATGTAGGGCCGGGAACCTTTCGGCCACAGTTCCACGGCCGCCACGAACCAACCCGTGGAGACAAGCACACCGCCGACGCCGACCAGGAGCCCCACCAGCCGCCGGCCGATCGAGGTCGGGGCGGCCACCAGGTAGACAAGCCCGAACGCCGGCACCGGCAGGAACGCCTGCATCATCTTCGTCAGGAAAGCGAAGCCGACCGCGGTACCGGTCAGCGCGATCCAGCGGTAGCTCCCGGTCTCGGTCGCACGCACCACGCAGTAGGCCGCTACAACAAGCAGCAGCGTGAGCAGCGCATCCGGGTTGTTGAATCGGAACATCAGGACGGCCACCGGCGTCAGGGCCAGCACGGCACCGGCAACGAGACCCGCGCGAGGACCGATCCAGCGGCGGATCGTGAGATAGAGGATGCCCACGGATGCCACGCCCTCCAGCGCGTCCGGTAGAAGCATGCTCCAGCCGCTGAAGCCGAAAATCCTTCCGGACAAAGCCATCACCCACAGTGACGCTGGTGGTTTGTCCACAGTGATGAAGTTCGACGAGTCGAACGAGCCGAAGAACATCGCCTTCCAGCTCCGCGTACCGGCCTGGACCGCGGCGGCGTAGAAGCTGTTGGCGTTACCAGACGCGCCGAGCCCCCACAGGTAGATTGCGGCGGTGGCGGCCAGCAGAACAAGCAGGGCCGGACGTATCCACCACGGGTCCGCGGCGCGCCCCCGCAACAGCCGGGGCAGCCGGATCGGGGGGGCGCTCGGCGCCGCGTGAACGTTACCGCCCAGAGCCTCAGGTGATGGCTCCCGACGCCGTGCCGGGATGTCGACGTCGGGTCTGACCGACCCCCAGTCGAGGTCACCGGCATTCGTGCTCATCGTGTGCTCCCCTTGCCGCTGATCCACTGATCCGCTCACCTGCTGATCCGCTCACCTGCTGGCGGCGGTAACGACGGCGGTGGCGCCTTCCTCACGTGAGTGTCGCCGCCGACGCGACAAAGGTCGTGGGCTTGGCCGGACTCGTGCCCGAAGCAGCGCCAGCCGGACCGCCCATGTCGCCGGGCTGGTCGTCACCGGGAGCGCCGGCTGGCGCGGCTGCTCCCCCGGCGTCCACCATGCACTGGCGGAAGGCCGCACGGACCTTCGAATCCCTCATATCCGGACGAGGCTGCCCGTTGCCACCGTCGAGGGTGATGCCCCTGTCCTTCAGACACGCCTGGAACTTCTCCAGATCGATCGCCGGGCCGTCGCCATCCTGGAACCGATCCCCGCCCAGGAACCTGTCGCCTGGCATCCCGCCTTCGCCGAACCCACCACCGCCGGGAAAGCGGCCACGGCCCGGCCCGTAGCTGGGAAGCCCGCCGGGACTGGCGGCGTCCACGGTCTGGCTGCCGCTGTTCCCCCCACCAGCTGCGGCCATGACAGCGGCAC
>NZ_CAKJTP010000229.1:0-4430 GCF_917627335.1 Protofrankia sp. CiT1
GGACGATGCAGAATTGACTCACTGAGAACGACGTTGAGGAGCGGCGGGTCGGTCACTCGGGTCAGCAGCGACTGCCGAGCCATGCGGACGTGAACTCGCCGGTCTATTTCGTCGTCTTCGACTCCCGGTTCTTCCGCTCGAATGAGGGTCCGTGCGTATTCCTCTGTTTGGAGGAGGCCGGGAACGAGTTCAGATTGGTAGCACCAGAGGCGAGAGGCCGCTTCTTCGAGCCCGATGTAGAGGTCAAGCCAAGCCGGAATGACGTCACCATAGCTGTGCCACCAGCCGCGGGCCTTTGTCTCCTTCGCGAGACCCATCAGCGCCTCGGTCAGATCTGTGGGCGCCCCGTAGATCCGGCACATGATCTCTACGTCGAAACTTCGAAGTGAGGTCAGGCCCGACTCGATGCGCCAGATCTTGGCCTCGGACCACTCCAAGCGCCGTGCCGCTGCCCGTACGGTCATCGTCGCCTGGTTCCGAAGATCACGTAGGTACCGGCCGAGCTGACGGCGCGGCACGGTCGAGCCCGTCGTCGTGGTGCCTTCTGACATCGCCCCTCCTTCGGTTTGAGGGTAATCCATCACCCGAAATGAAAGACTCCGGTCGCCTGTTTCGCAACAAAATCAACATGTCTCATCTTGCATAGTGAGTCTTGCATGGTGAACCCTCGCGGTGTTTGACTTCTCCGTAACAGCAGGCGTGCCGAGGGTGGCCGCCCAACTCCTCTGACGTAGCAATCGGCGTACATCACGTCTCTCTGCGTGGCTATGGCGCCATTTTCGGCGACGTCTGCCGCGCGCTGCTGTTCGTGACACGGGCACAGCACGGGGACGGAGGCACGACACGAGGCTTTCCGTTGCCCATCGAGTGGAGAGGGACCATGGACGAACGCTGGTTCGTAGTGTGGGACGCGGACGGACGCCCTCTTGGCGCGTTCCTGGACTTCGACAGCGCCCACGAGTGGGCGCATGTGCGGATGAGGCAGGTGCGGACCCGCCTTCCGCTGACGCTCGACGACCGTGTAGCGAAGGTCAGCCGCCGTCTGTCCCAGGCCCGCTGTGAGCTGGTGGCATGGTCCGAGTTCGCAGTCCTGCCCGGGTGCGACCTGCCCGCGCTCGGCAGGTCCACGAACGACACGTCCCAGCGCCAGCCCGGACAGCACACATGCGCGTGAACGCCGCAATCATTGACCTTCGCGCGCTGACGGGATCCGGCGGGGTTCGACATGACCGCTGACCCATCACCGGCGATCCGGGTAGCCGTGGCGCACTTCCCGTCGATCGTTGCCGCTGTTCCCGATGCCCGCGCGAGCACGGTCCGCACACTCACGGCCTGGTCGGTCGACGCGGACACCGTCGACCTGGCCGAACTCGTCGCGTGCGAGTTGGCCTCCAACGCCGTGAAGACCAGCCGCCCGGACGATGGCGTGGCGCTGCGACTGACCGTCTGCGACGCGGTGTTGACGGTGGAGATGTGGGACGCCAGCACGGTTCCACCAGTCCTCACCGTGGCGCATCCGGACCAGGAAAGCGGGCGCGGGCTCATGCTGGTGGACGCGGTGAGCCTGCGATGGGCCTGGTACCCGGGTCGGACCGCTGGAAAGGTGGTGTGGGCACAACTCCCGGCCGCGACAACGCCGGCAGTCCCCACCGACAGCACCGCGGCGTTGCCGACCCGCGCGCCTGCACCCGTACCAGCCCCCGCCGCCCCGGTCGCCTTCCACCACGACCCGGCCACCCTGCAACGGGTCATCGACCGTCTCCGCGGACTCGACGACTGGCACCGCCCGTCCCCCGGATACGGCGTGACCGACCGGCACCACACCACCACCCGTCACCGCGACGTCCGGCCGGGGCCGTGCGCCGATGACGATCGTCCGCTCTGCCGTGCCCGAGCACCTGCGCCCTGTGGTGCTGCTGGCCAGGATGCGCGACCTGGCACCGGCCGACCAGATGGCGCAGGTGCTCGGCCGGTTCGTCCCCCCGATCGATCCGGCCTCCCGCCGCTGGGCCGCGCTCTGCGACGCCCTGGAGCACTACGACCGCACCGACCGGGCCGGAACCGGCGATCTCACGACCGCCCGTCACCAGGTCGACGCGGCAGCCTCGGCCGTTCTCGGTCTCGCCGGTCCCTGCCCACACAGCGCACCCCCGGCCAGCACGAAGGAGCACCCATGACGCTCGCCAGCCTCCACCACCCCGCAACCAGGGATACCGGACAGACCGACCCCCGTCCGCCCACCACCGCGCCGGAACCGGCAGAACCGGTCGCGGCGTTCGTCGCCCGGCAGGCGCCACGCCTGTTCGCACTCGTCGACGACAGCGCGGATTACCGGATCCTCGTGTGGGGGCTCGCCCATCACGACCATGTCAACCTCGTGAGCCCCGACGGCAACCTGTGCGGCACCTTCGCAAGCGTCGACCGTGCCCACGCAACGTACGCGCTTGTAGCCACCTCCATCGAGATCGTCTGGTGCGCCCCCGGCCGCCACGAGTGACAGCTGGGAGTACACATGGTCACGCCCGCCGACCCCAGCCGCCGGATACCCCTCCAGGCCAGGCCACGTGTTCACCTCGGGACGGTCATGGTCCGGCCGCTGGGCACCGACGCCCGGCAGGCTCTCGCATGGTCGCTACGTCCCGTTCGAGTGGAATTATCCGAAGTCCCGTCGGCCCGCCCACCGGAGCCGTACCGCTTCGCGGGAAGATCCCCGCGTGTGCGGGGACGACGACTCGAACGGCTCGATAAACGTCTCGTAATCGGGAAGATCCCCGCGCGTGCGGGGACGACGTGGCCGGCGGGTGGGTGTGACGCCGTGATGGGGGAAGATCCCCGCGCGTGCGGGGACGACAGGTCGTGCATGTCGCGGCGCGCGAACTGGATCGGAAGATCCCCGCGCGTACGGGGACGACTGGCTCCTGCTCCGCCCGTGGCGCCTGCTGCGGGGAAGATCCCCGCGCGTGCGGGGACGACGCCTCATACCTCCAAGAGCAGCTCTTCGGGGCAGGAAGATCCCCGCGCGTGCGGGGACGACGTGACAGCGGCGGCCAAGGTGTCCAGCGCGGCGGGAAGATCCCCGCGCGTGCGGGGACGACGGTGGATGGGGCGTCGGTGACGGGCGGGACGGGGGAAGATCCCCGCGCGTGCGGGGACGACCTCGAGGACACGTGGCGGCGCGCGGTGGCGCGGG
Organism: Protofrankia sp. CiT1; assembly: GCF_917627335.1. NCBI lineage: Bacteria > Bacillati > Actinomycetota > Actinomycetes > Frankiales > Frankiaceae > Protofrankia > Protofrankia sp. CiT1. Next base: position 3,191 of record NZ_CAKJTP010000229.1, read on the forward strand.
GAAGATCCCCGCGCGTGCGGGGACGACGCCCAGCGGGTCGGCCAGGCGGAACACCACGCAAGGAAGATCCCCGCGCGTGCGGGGACGACATGTCGGACGACATCAGCAATGGCTATGTCGGGGGAAGATCCCCGCGCGTGCGGGGACGACCGCCAGCGGACAAGCCTACATTGTTACAACCGGGGAAGATCCCCGCGCGTGCGGGGACGACACGGGGAGACGGACTGGCCAGACCCGTTGGAGAGGAAGATCCCCGCGCGTGCGGGGACGACAGGGACTGGAATCCCGGTTTGATACCGACGTCCGGAAGATCCCCGCGCGTGCGGGGACGACCCGGTGCGGCTCTCCTGCCCCCGCGCGTCCGGGGGAAGATCCCCGCGCGTCCGGGGACGACTCGGCCGCGAGGGTGACCGGGTCGACGTAGGTCGGAAGATCCCCGCGCGTGCGGAGACGACGCGGCGGTGGCCAGCCACTGCAGGAACGTGGACGGAAGATCCCCGCGCGTGCGGGGACGACTCGACGAGCGGACGTCCGAGGTTTGGAACAGCCGGAAGATCCCCGCGCGTGCGGGGACGACGTCATCGCACCAGCGGCCACCGTGTAATCCGTCGGAAGATCCCCGCGCGTGCGGGGACGACAGATCGACGCGGCTGTCCTCGAGCTGGGACAGCGGAAGATCCCCGCGCGTGCGGGGACGACACCGCGCCGCTATGACGCAGGTGGTCTCCGGGCGGAAGATCCCCGCGCGTGCGGGGACGACGCGAGGATCGGTGCGCCAACCACTGCGACGTCTGGAAGATCCCCGCGCGTGCGGGGACGACTCGGCAATCCCCGCTCGTTCCGGCTGGTAGCTGGGAAGATCCCCGCGCGTGCGGGGACGACGTGCAGCGTCACCGCATCGGACACGCGCTTGGCGGAAGATCCCCGCGCGTGCGGGGACGACTCAACGACAATGCTGTCTCCTATCTACGATGAGGGAAGATCCCCGCGCGTGCGGGGACGACACGCCCACGCCGATCCCCACGCTCGCGCTCGCGGGAAGATCCCCGCGCGTGCGGGGACGACTAGGTGCCGCCGATCTGGACGTACTGCCCGGGCGGAAGATCCCCACGCGTGCGGGGACGGCTGACCGTCACGCCAGTCATGGCCGGTGGGGTGGGGAAGATCCCCGCGCGTGCGGGGACGACGCCGGACGTCTGCTCGTCCGCGCGGACATACCGGGAAGATCCCCGCGCGTGCG
>NZ_CAKJTP010000230.1:0-4372 GCF_917627335.1 Protofrankia sp. CiT1
GATCCACGCCCCTATTGCCAGGCGCTCTAAACCGATGTTCCCTGTGGAGCCCTTGCCGATCATCTGATCGTCCTTCGTCGATAGCGCACGTGACCTGGTGACGATGTGGCCATGTCCCTGGCCCCGGCCGCGAACACCCACATGTGGCCGCAAACCGGCAGGAGCTCTCCCGAGCAACGCTTCGTACTCACGACTGCCCCCGTGCAGGAACTCAACCCAGCTGGCATGACTACGCAGGCGCGAACTCTAGCAGGACATCGAGTGCGCATCTACGGCATTTTTTGCTTCTTCCATCAATATTTTCGGAACAGCTGGGTCCTGATCTCCGCACACGACGAAATACTGCTGACAGTAATGAAAGACCACTCATAGAGTGACAGAGTCATGGTGCGCCCATAGGGATATCCGCCGCGGCTGGAACGGCCACGGGGAGCTGCTCGCCCGGCTCTTCGCTGGTCGGGCTCTTCGCTGGTCATGTCGCCGGACAGGCCTGATCGCGGTGGGCCGCACGGTGGGCCCGGCTCGCTCCGCCCACTGGCTCCACGCCTGCTTCCCGCGGGCACACGAACAACAGGGGCATGGCCGGGACGAATCGTCCTGGCCATGCCCCTGTTGTCGGCACTGCCCCCCGGGGGTTGCTGCCCCCGGGGTCACTGTCCCCGAATCACTGTCCCCGGATCGTCGGCGGTGAGCCCGATCAGGCGGAAGGCTCCGAGCCGACGATCGACACGAACGACACGCACTCGCCGGGCCCGCCGCCCAGGTTGTGGGTCATGCCGAGCTTCTTGCCCGCGGCGACCGTGGAGATCGTGCGCTCCGGCGGAGCCTCGCCGCGCAGCTGCAGCCAGCACTCGAACATCATCCGGAGGCCGGACGCCCCGATCGGATGCCCGAAGGCCTTCAGGCCACCGTCCGGGTTCACCGGCAGGTCACCGGTGAGGTCGTAGGTGCCGGCGAGCACCTCCTTCCAGCCGAACCCGCGCTCGGCGAAGCCGAGGTCCTCCATGAGGACGAGCTCAGTCGGGGTGAAGCAGTCGTGCACCTCGGCGAGGGCGATCTCAGCCCGCGGGTCGGTCACGCCGGCCTGGGCGTAGGCGTCCGTGGCCGAGGCGACGACTTCGGGGAACGTGGTGTAGTCGTAGTCCGGGTCGGAGTTGCCGGTAGCCGGTCCGGCGATGAACGACAGCGCCTTGATATAGATCGGCTTGTCGGTGTAGCGGTGGGCGTCCTCGGCCCGCACCACGATGGCCGCGGCCGATCCGTCGCTCACACCGGAGCAGTCGAAGATGCCCAGCGGGCCGGCGACCAGCGGCGCGTTGCAGATAACGTCCTTGGCCACCTCCTTGCGGAACTGCGCCCGGGGGTTCTTCGCGCCGTTGACGTGGTTCTTCCAGGCGATACGGGTCAGGACATCCTTCATCTCGTCGGTGTCCACGCCGTACTTCTTGGCGTAGGCAGGCGCGAGCAGGCTGAAGTTCGCCGGTGCGGTGGTGTCCGAGCCGGTCCCGTCGGATGGCGGGGCGGAGCCGACCAAGCCGGAGAACCCGGAGTCCTTGAGCTTTTCCACACCGATCGCCATGGCGATGTCGTAGGCGCCGCTGGCCACCGCGTAGCAGGCGTTGCGCAGCGCCTCCGAGCCGGTGGCGCAGTAGTTCTCCAGCCGGGAGACCGGCTTGTAGGGCAGCCGCAGCGGACGCGAGAGCGTCAGCCCGGAGTTGCCCGAACCCATCGTGCCGAGCCAGTAGGCGTCGACGTCGTCCCGGGAGAGCCCCGCCGAGGCGTAGGCCGCCTGGGAGGACTCGATCAGCAGGTCGTCGACGGAGGAGTCCCAGCGTTCCCCGAACGACGTGCAGCCCATGCCGACGATGGCAACCTTGTCCCTGATCCCGCGTGACGCCATCTCAGGCCTCCTGCCCATCGGTACCGCCCGCGGCCCGCACCGGGCGGGCCTTCCAGAAGTAGTTGTGGATGCCCCGCGCGGTGTTCACCTTGCGGAAGGTCATCTCGACCCGGTCACCGATGGCGACGCTGTCCGGGTCGACGTCGGTCAGCTCACACTTGAACCGGCCGCCGCCGTCGATGTCGATAACCACCGCGACCAACGGCGGGCTCGGGGTGAAGGCAAGCCGGTCGATCGTGAAGGTCGCCACCGTGCCGTAGGTGTCGGCGAGGCGCTGCGGCGTCATGTGGTCCACCGCACCGCACGCCCGGCAGACCCGGGCGGGCGGCAGATGCCGGGTGCCGCACTCGTCGCAGCGGGAGCCGGTGAAGCCGTACTTCCAACCGGCGTTGCGCTCGGCCGGCGGGGCGGCGTAGGCGTCCGGGTCGGGACGCCGGGGTGGTTCGGTCGAGAGCCGGCCCCGCCAGGTGAGGAAGTCGGCGTACCGCAGGGTGTCCCGCCCGCCGGCGATCTGTGTCGCCACCGAGAGCGCGGGCCGGCGGGCGGCCAGGGCCTCGGTGGTACGCAGCGCCACCGCGGTCGCGCCGTCCCCGAGGACGACGACGACGATCGTCCTGCCCGCCTCTGCCCTGTCGAGGGTGTCGGCGAGCAGCAGACCGGCGTGGGCGGTCCCGGTGTTGCCGACGCTCTTGGCCAGCCCATCGACGAGGGCGTCAGCCCGTGCGCCCGCGCGCTTGGTGAAGGAAGCCACGGAGCGCGCGTGCAGGCCGGTCACGATGAGGTGATCGATCTGGTCCGGGGTCAGGTCGATCTGCTTGAGCAGATCGGCGAAGGCCCGGTCGGCGAGCGGCACGTAGATCGACTCACCGAACCGCTCCTCCCAGACCCGCGAGTGGTCGTCCCCTGGGACGCGCCACCGGTCGAGGAACTCCTCGGTGGCCGAGGCACTCGCGAGAATTTCGGCGATCACCGGCGCGTCCGCGGTGCCCGGCCCGACGAGCAGCGCCGCCGCGCCGTCACCGCCGTCACGCTCGTCCGCGCCACCGGGAAGGCCGGTGCGGATGTCCGACAGCACGACCAGCGTCGGCTCCGTCGCCGCGTTCGCGGCCAGCAGCGCCCCCACGCCAGACCGCACCGAACCGATCATGTCGACCGCGAGTACGGATTCGTCCAGTCCCAGGGCGGCATGGATGGCCGTGGCATTGGTCTTGTCCAGGTAAGCCGGCGCCGTCGTGGCGAAGTAGAGCTGCTTGGGACCGGACGCGTGTGGGCCGGCGGCAGCCGCGGACCCCCGCAGCGCGGCCCTCGCCGCTTCCACGCCCAGGGACGTCGTGTCCTCGTCGTAGGAGGCCACCGTGCGTGTGCCGGAACCCCCACGGGCACCAAGCGTGGCAGCCACGGCCTTGCGCTGGAGCCGGTGGTAAGGCAGGTAGGCGCCGTAGGCAAGTAGACCCGACATCGTTCTCCCGACGCAGTGTGGCGGAGCTGACCGCTCTGTCGTGGCGGACGTGGGCGAGACTCGGCACTTCCGCGTGACGGCAGAGGACATGTAATGAGTCAGATGCTTGCACGATTTCTGGTAGTGGGCAAGCAACCGCGAAGGTCGCCCGCCAACCGACGGGAGGCCGCGGGCGCGGCAATCCTTACATCCAAAATAGTTATATGATATGACGCCAACAGGGACCCGCCAGAGAGGAGCACGGCAGATGACCGAGGCACTTGAGGGCAAGGTCGCCATCGTGACTGGCGCCGCCCGCGGGATCGGGGCCGCCATTGCCGCCGCGCTCGCACAGGCGGGTGCCGCGGTGGCCGTAGCCGATCTCGACGGCGCCGCCGCGGCCGCGGCCGCGGACACACTGACCGCCGACAAGCCGGCCGGCCGCGCCCTCGGCGTCACCCTCGACGTCACCGACACGGCAAGCGTGCTCGCCGCGGTCGAGGGGGTGCGGGCAGAGCTCGGCGAGATCGACATTCTCGTGAACAACGCCGGGGTCGATGTGATCGGCCCGTTTGTCGACAGCGACGAGACAACCTGGCGACGCCTGGTGGACGTCAACCTGCTCGGCACCATCCGCTGTAGCCGGGCGGTCCTCGACAGCATGGTGGAACGCCGGTCAGGACGCATCATCAACATCGCGTCGGACGCCGGGCGGGTCGGATCATCCGGCGAGGTGGTCTACTCCGCCACCAAGGGCGGGGTCATCGCGTTCGCCAAGGCACTCGCGCGCGAGGTCGCACCCAGCGGGATCACAGTCAACGCCGTCTGCCCCGGCCCGACCGACACCGCCCTGCTCGACCAGGTCGCCGAGGTCAGCCAGCGCCTCTACGACTCGCTTGCGCGAGCCGTCCCGATGAAGCGGATCGGGCAGCCCACCGACATCGCCCCGGCCGTTGTCTTCCTCGCCTCCCCCGCCGCCGGCTACATCACCGGACAAACACTGTCAGTCAGCGGCGGATTGACGATGAGCTAAG
>NZ_CAKJTP010000231.1:0-4343 GCF_917627335.1 Protofrankia sp. CiT1
ACTTAGCGTGGCGTGGGCATCTCCAGGCACGTGGGAGTGCTGCCGCGAGCGCGCCCTCTAGACTTTTTGATCATGAGATGCCCCCGGGTGTTATCTGTAGTTTTCAAGATCGAAGTTGGCGTTCCCGCAGGTCACACTGTCACGTACGCGTACGCCACGGGAGGGACAAAAGCAGCATCGAGGAGCAGCGGGCACCAGACACGCTGGACGCTCGGCTGTCCACGTGGCGGACGGTCTCCAGATAATCCGTCCGCCACGGCCGAAGGAACGGACAAACCGGTCCGTCACCTGCCGTCGCGGACGGTCCCCTGACGACGCCTGATTACCGGGGTGTTCTGGAAGGCGCCCTTCCACATTCTGGAAGACGCTGTCGGCGAGTGCTGGCTGCTCAACGCCCGTCATCTCCACAACGTGCCGGGACGTAAGACGGACCTGTTGACCGAACTAGCGGTACGTTCCGTAGCGAAATGCTCGCGCTTTGGTGGTTGGCCCGCTAGATTCACTGCTCGTGATCAACGAGGACGAGGTGCCGCGGGACCTGTCGCGGCTGGTGGTGCCGTTGCTGGGTGCGTTGGAGTCGACGGGGGATCTGTTCGCGCCATATCGGCTGGTTGACGGCGACAGCCAGCCGGTCGCGCCGGTCGCGGCGTTCTTCGCCGAGTTGACCGCCTGTGGGCGGCCGGCGACGACACAGCGGTCGTATGGGATGGATCTGCTGCGCTGGTTTCGGTTCCTTCTCTGCACTTGTCAAGCGAGTGACTGTGACTCCGTTAGATCTTGCTGGCTGGGCGTGACCGCCTTCGCGGCGGGCCCGGAGCCTCCGCAAAACCTGTTGGCGGACCACGGCGACCACTGCTACCTTTCCGGAGGCCGCGCCAGAGAACGAGGAGGTGATACCCGTGAACGCAGTATCGACATGGGTGCTCCCCTCCGGGGTCACGGTCGGGCGATAGGTCGTCCGGGAGCGCCGTTCACGAGCACTCCCGAAAGGCACGACCATGCGATTCACTTCCGAACAGCGCCTCGACGACGGTGTCCTCGAGCGCGAACTCACCCTCGGCGAGATCCCCGGCATCCTGTGGACACCCGGATCCGCATCCGCACCGGCCCCGCTGATCCTGCTCGGCCACCCCGGCGGCCTGGGCACGATGCACCCGCGACTGGTGGCCCGGGCCCGGCGCTCCGCGGCGGACGGCTTCGCCGCGGCGACCATCGAGCTCCCCGGAAGCGGTGACCGGCCCCGTTCCGCCGCCGCCGAGGAGGCCCGCGCCGACCTGCGCCGGGCGCTGAAGGCCGGCGAGCCGGTCGACGGCGACATCGTCGACCGGCTCGTCCTCCCGCTGGTCGACAAGGCGGTCCCGGAATGGCAGACGGCCCTGGACGCCCTCCTGTCGCTGCCCGAGATCGGCGGCCCGGTCGGCTACTCGGGAGGGGTGATCGCCATCGGTATCCGGCTGGCGGTGGTCGAGCCGCGCATCTCGGCCGCCGTTCTGTTCGCCGGGAGTTTCGTGCCCCGCACTATGTTCGAAGAGGCTCGGCGGGTCACCATCCCGCTGCACGTCCTGCTGCAGTGGGATGACGAAGGAAACGACCGGCAGGCGGCCCTGGACCTGTTCGACGCCTTCGGCTCCAAGGAGAAGACACTGCACGCCAACATGGGCGGGCACACCGGCGTCCCGCAGTTCGCGGGGGACGCCGCGGCCGAATTCTTCACCCGGCACCTGAGGTGAGGCCGGGCCGTCAGGCCAGCAGCAGACGATAGGAGCTGTCGGCCAGGCCACCGCTCATCGAGGACAGGTCCCGGCCCACCTCGATGAGCGGTGGCCAGCAGATGCACAACCGCCCCGACCGCGGCGGTACCGGCCCCGGTCGGGGCCGGCGCGTCTCCAGATTGACATCGGCGAAAGCCCCGCTGGTGTTGGTGTCCTGATCCGTTCCAGGGGCCGACGGCTGGTAGGCCGAGGTGGATCGGCTCTCGCTGCTGAACCCGGTGCGCCTCGGCACGCTTGTCGCGCAGGAAGGCCAGGGTGAGGTCGATGCCCTCGATCTCACCGAGTGCTGGGAACGATCCCATGGGAACTCAGGTCATCGCGGCGCCGCGATGACGGGTATGCCGAGGCCGACGGGGGCGATGCGGGCCAGCCGCCGGGTGTCCTCGCGTTTCTGCCGGAGGAAGGTGAGGGTGAGGTCGAGGCCGTCGACCTCACCGAGCCAGTTCTCCTGCTCGGCGCGGGCGCGGCGGGCGAGTAGGTCGGCCTCGATTTCGTCGAGGCGCGGCACCATCTTCGGGTTTATCGCCAGCATCGGGCAACGCAGGCAGGCGTGCTCATGCTGGCAAGGAGTTCCGTAGGGGCGGGCACAGCCACCCAACTCGACCTTGCGTTTGTCGAAGTGTTCCTCGAACTCCCTCCATTCATGTTCGGTGACGTCTCCGTACTCGTCGCCGGGGCGGGTGTTGCGGCGCCGGCCGAGGAATTCCTGGTAGTGGCGGACGACGTCCTCGTTGAACACCGCGACGTAGCCCCGCGTGGTTTGGAGGTTCAGGTGGCCGAGCAGGGCCGCGCCGATGTGGATCGGCAGGCCGTTGTTCACAAGTTCCGTCGCGAATAACCTCCGGAAATCGTGGGGGGTGAAACAGGCGGCGCGGAAGCCGGGGTGGCGTTCGGCGAGTTCCTCGCAGCGGCGCCGGAGCATGTTCACCACGGTGGCCGGCGAGACGACCTCCAGGCTGGTACCGATCTTGCGTTGGAACAGGAACGGCATCGCCGGGCTGGCTCGGCGCTCGTGGGGATCGTAGCGTGGCAGCAGCGGGATGGCCCGGCCGTCTCGGGTGTGCCGGCGGATGATCGCGGCGATGACGCTGAACAGCTCGGCGGACATGGGGATGACGCGCTCCCGGTCACTTTTCGAGGGGGCGACCACGAGCAGGGCGATGACCTCGCCGGTGGGCCGCTGGTATTGCCGGATGCTCAGGTGGGTGAGCTCGAGCGCTTCTTCTATTCGGACGCCGGTGTGGCGGAGTATTTCCACGACCGCCCACTCGAAAAACGCGGCGTCTTCGGCGGCTGTGAGGTTGACGGGCTTGCCGGATTCCTGGTCGAGGACCCGCACGTTCGCCGTCCCGCCGTGCCTGACCCGCCGCTCGTCGGCCCGGCTCCACAAACGCTGGTAGGTGCGGCCGTCGAGGGTAATCGTCTCTCCGGCGCCTGCGGTGGAGGCGCGTTCCAGCACGGCGCGCAGGTGTTCGTAGCGGGCCTCCATGTATTCCACCAGAGTGGCCAGCAGCGGTTGGCGTTGGCGGGTGCGGTCGTCCATGCGTTCCTTGACGCGCCGTTTACGGATCCCGAACCCGCGCACATCGGCGTCGGGCACCGGGCAGGGCGCCACCCAGATTGCCCAGCGCTCAGGTTCGGCGGGCGCCCAGGCCTGGATGTCGACATAGAAGGCCCGGACGGCGCGCAGGATCGGCTCGAACTCGCGGCGCCCGCCGCCGTCCGCGCGCAGCGCGACCTGCCCGCGCCAGCGCCGGTAGAGCTCGCCGTCGAGGCGCAGGTCCGCCTGACCGGGGGCGAGCGCCTCAATCGTGGACCAGAAATGGCTGGCCAGGTGCCGGGCAAGGTTGTCCAGCGACGAGTAGTCCAGGTCGGGTTGGCGGCGCTCAAGGTAGGCGACCAGCAGCCGCCGGACGCCGGCGTGGCGGATCGGGTAGCGGCCGACCATCTCCTCGGCACTGAGCCGGCCGGTCAGCAACGCCGCCTTCAGCGTCGCTGGCCCCTGTTCCGGGAAGTGCCCCATCGCGTGCAGCGCCTGCCAGGCCAGGTGCCCCGGGAACCGGCTGCCGGCGCCGCGCGCCCCGAGCACCAGCCCCCCGCGGCGGCACTCCCAGACGTAGTGCAGCAGGGCAGACGGGGTCAGGTCGGCCAGCGCGATGCCCTGGGTGGTCAGGGCGGTCGCGACGTCGAACAGTGCGGTGCCGTGGTGGGCCGGGTTCACCGGCATCCATGCCCTGCTCCTGCTCGACGTCCAGACCGGGCTGCGCGTCTCCGAGCTCACCGGCCTGACCAGGCAGGACATCCACCTCGGGGCCGGCCCGCACGTCCGCTGCCACGGCAAGGGCCGCAAGGACCGAGCCACCCCACTCACCACCCAGACCGTCAAGGTCATGCGGACCTGGCTCGCCGAGTCCAACCCCGACCCGGGCGGCCCGCTGTTCCCCACCCAGACCGGCGGCCGGCTTTCCCGTGACGCCGTCGAGCGCCTCGTCGCCAAGCACGCCGCCACCGCCGCGGACACCTGCCCGTCGATCAAGAACAAGCACGTCACCCTACACACCCTGCGACACT
>NZ_CAKJTP010000232.1:0-3181 GCF_917627335.1 Protofrankia sp. CiT1
GGCGGACGGCGCCACGGTCGCGCCGGGCGTGACGGCAGGCGCCCCACCGGCTCCGGCGGGGCCCGGACCGGTGGCCCCGGGCCCGGCCGGCTGACCGTTACCGGGCCGTCGGGTGCTTGCCAGGCCACGAGTCCGGCGGTCCTGGACGGTGTCGAAGCCCGCGGCGATGACCGTCACCCGGACCTCGTCGCCGAGCGCGTCGTCGATGACCGCGCCAAAAATAATGTTCGCTTCGGGATGGGCCGCGTCCGCCACCAGCTCGGCCGCGGCATTGATCTCGAACAGGCCAAGATCGGATCCGCCCGAGATGTTCAGCAGCACCCCTTGGGCGCCGTCCATGCTCGCCTCCAGGAGAGGCGAGGCGATGGCCTGTTCGGCCGCGACAATGGCGCGGTCGTCTCCGCGGGCACGCCCGATACCCATCAACGCGCTGCCCGCATGCGACATGACGGTCTTGACATCGGCGAAGTCGAGGTTGATCAGACCCGGGGTGGTAATGAGATCGGTAATGCCCTGAACACCGGAGAGCAGGACCTGGTCCGCGCTGCGGAACGCGTCCAGCACACTGATGTCACGATCCGTCATCGCCAACAGCCGGTCGTTCGGAATGACGATGAGCGTGTCAACTTCATTACGCAGGGCGTCGATTCCAGAATCCGCCTGGGTTGCCCTGCGGCGCCCTTCGAACGTGAACGGGCGGGTGACGACACCGATGGTCAACGCGCCGAGCGACCGGGCGACGTTGGCCACCACCGGCGCGCCGCCGGTGCCGGTACCACCGCCTTCCCCCGCGGTCACGAACACCATGTCGGCGCCCTTGAGGACCTCTTCGATCTCCTCGCGATGATCTTCGGCAGCCTGGCGACCGACCTCCGGGTCGGCGCCCGCGCCGAGCCCTCGGGTGAGCTCCCGGCCGACGTCGAGCTTGACGTCGGCGTCGCTCATCAGCAGGGCTTGGGCGTCGGTATTGATCGCGATGAACTCGACACCCTTGAGCCCAACCTCGATCATGCGGTTGACGGCATTGACGCCGCCACCGCCAATCCCGACGACCTTGATCACCGCCAGGTAGTTCTGAGGAGCTGCCATGCGGTGTCGGTCCTCCAGCGGCATCGGTGGGCGGACGGGGGACATGCCCCAGCCGCCCGGTGCAGCGGGGAAGGCGGCGCCGAGTGGATGGAGCGGGGAACGGCTGATGAGCTTCAACCTTCACCGTCAGCTAGACGGTTAATGTTATGTCAACTTCCAACCGTGGACCGGACAGTAGGGACGCGCAGCGCGGGGGTCAAGGACGCACCCGGCGCGTCACCCGGAACCTTTGCGTCCATCGGGTCACATCATTGCGCACCCGGGAAACGATCGCCTCCCATCCCGCAAACCGAGTACTATGCCGCGCCACCCGCCACCCCCTGACGCGTCTCAGCCTCGGGAGGTGACCACCCTTTCGAACGGAAAGATCTCGCATCCGACACGAACCACAAACGACGGCCGCGCAATGACCAGACTATGACCGCAACCACACTATGACCACAAGCACGGTATGACCACAACCACGATATGACCGCAAGCACGATATGACCGCGCTCGGCCGGCCCTCGATGCCAGCCTGCTCCACCTCCGCGCATCGGCCTGGCCAGGTCCGGCAGCCCGACCACCCGGACGCCGCTCCCTGATCGACCGCCCTCCCGCCAGCGCCTCCACGGCGGTGGTTCTCACCTGTCCGGCCTGCCATCCAGCGCCGCGAGCAGGCGCGGACCGATCTCGGTGATCGTTCCAGCGCCGAGCGTCAGCAGCAGGACGCCGTCCGGCGCGGCTGGCAGGCTCACCGACAGATCGGTCACCAGCCGATCGGTGAGTCCCGCCCACGGAACGTAGTACGTCGTCTCCGGGACGAAAATCTTCTTGGCCAGGTCACTGGCGTGCAGGCCCAGGGTGTCGTGCTCGCGGGCGGCGTAGATGTCGGTGACGTACACCCGGTCGGCATCGATGAACGCGGCGGCGAAGTCATCCATCAGGGCGGCCAGCCGGCTGAACGTGTGCGGCTGGACGACAGCCCACACCTGGCGCGACTGGGCCCGCTGGCGGGCCGCCGCCAGCGTCACCAGGATCTCGGTCGGGTGATGGGCATAGTCATCAACGATCTCCAACGGGCCGCGGCGGTCAGTAGGCGCGGCCGTGCCGACCCGTTGGAACCGCCGGGCCGCCCCGGTGTAGGTCGCCAGTGTCGCAAGCGTGTCGGGCACGGCAAGGCCCAGCTCGGTGGCCACGGCAAGTACCGCGAGAGCGTTGAGGACGGTGTGGGTGCCCGGCAACGCGAGGTCGAGCGTCCCAGCCTCCTCGCCGCGGTGGCGCACTGTTGCCCGGACGCCGCCGCCCGGCGTCGCCCGCGGATCAACCGCCCGCCAGGCGCGGCCCGCGTCCAGACCGTAGTCGACGACACGCGCGTGGCCGTGCGGCAAGGCCGCAAGCACCATCCGGACACCTGGATGATCACCACAGGCGACGAGCGTCCCCCCCGCGCGGACCCGCAGGGCGAACGCGGTGAAGGCCGCGCGCACGGCCGCCTCATCGGGGAACACATCGGGATGCTCCCACTCGACGTTGGTGATCACCGCGAGAACGGGGTCGAGGTTCGCGAACGCCCCGCCGTACTCGTCAGCCTCCAGGACGAACACCCGGCCGGCGCCCACCAGCGCGTTACCGCCGAGCTGAGCGACCTCGGCACCGATGACCGCCGTCGGGTCGAGGCCCGCGGCCCGCAGCACGAGGCTGAGCATGGCGGACGTGGTGGTCTTGCCGTGCGAGCCGGCGACCGCAAGCAGGTCGTAGCCAGCGGTCAGCTCGGGCAGCCAGTCGCCGCGGCGGCGGACGGGAATCCCAGCGCGCCGGGCAGCCAGCAGCTCGGGATGATCGTCGGGGAACGCGCTGGAGGCGACCACCACGTCCACCCCGACCAGTTCCGCGGCCAGCTCGCCGGGGTCCGTGACAGCCCCCACCCGCACCTGTGCGCCAGCGGCACGCAGCGCGTCCAGACGAGGAGCGTCCTGGGCGTCACTGCCGCTGACCGCGCCGCCACGGGCAAGATGGACATGGGCGAGCGCGGACAGCCCCGCCCCCGCGATACCGAGGAATCGGACATGCTGAGAGTTCTCGCGGTTCACAGCAGGCAGTGAACACCACA
>NZ_CAKJTP010000232.1:3370-4465 GCF_917627335.1 Protofrankia sp. CiT1
CCCCACCCCGCCTCCCCCGCAGCCACGCCCCAGCTGCTGCGGGCCACCGCTACACTGAAGATCGGATCCTGCTCGGGCGTCCCAGCGGGCAGCGCAGGGGAGGTCGACGTGACGATCGTGCACCCGGCCCCTCCGCTGCTGGTCCAGCTGCCCGGACGGGCGCTCACGCTGGATGACGTGACTCAGCTGGCCACGGCCGACGAGCTCCACCGATACGAACTCGCCGAGGGGAATCTGCTGGTCATGCCGCCAGCCGACGCCGAACACGCCGCGCTGATCACACAGATCATCGTATGGCTGGTCACCCACGGCCACAGCGCAGACCGGGTGCTCGCCACGCCGGGCCTGCGGATCACCGAGTCCTCCAGCGGCCGTAGCCCGGACGTTCTCGTCCTGTGCCGCCCGGCCCCACGCGGCACCGTCTGGATCGACCCAGCTGACACCCTGCTCGTGGTGGAGGTCGTCTCACCGGGATCGGAGAACCTCGACCGCATGATCAAACCGGGTGAGTACGCCCGCGCCGGCATCGCCCGGTTTTGGCGGATCGAACGTGACCGCGGCCCGGCGACAGCGCACATGTACGCACTGGGCACCGACGAGCGCGGCGAACCGGCCTACATCAGCCACCGGGCCACCCTGCTCGACGAACTCCTCGCCGCCGCACCGCCGCACCTGCCCTGACGCCACGGATCAGTTCCTCGGCACGGCTCCGCCGAGGGCGGCCGGTTCCGGCACGGAGGCGGCTTGGGCGGTCTTCCCGCCGCAGCGTGGCGCGGCTGCCTCGCACCGATGCAGCCTTCCTCATTCGGGCCAGCCACCACAACCGTTGCCTGGGAGCTCCTGGTCCGCACCGCAAGTAGCAGTCCGCCCCAAACCGCGGCAGGATCCCAAACAGTGCGGTCAATGCGGCGGTAACATCGGCAGTCCGGTGGCTCCACTACTTCGGTCTGGTGTCGAGACCCGCGGACTGGTCGTATTGAAGGGGCGGGGTCAGTACGGACAGACGCTACGCCAACATGGGTTCAGGTTCACGGTCAAAAAGATCGGACCCAAGAACAGCGACGAGCTCGGCGGCGTGTACGTGTACGTTGCCTG
>NZ_CAKJTP010000233.1:0-4203 GCF_917627335.1 Protofrankia sp. CiT1
TCTCAATCGGGCCTACAGGCCGAGGGCGCCGGGGTCCAGCCACCCCATATCTCCCGGGCGCCAGGAGGAAGACGTCGATGCGGGGCCGTCAGCCACTCGCCACCGGCGGCCGTTCGGGTTGGCCAGCCCTTCAACCATGCCACCACCGCCATTCAACCCGCGCACAACCGTCTTCCGGAGATTGTGATCCATCGCAGGCCGTCGCAGGCCGGCCTATCACCCCCGCACCGACCGAAGGTTCCGCCCTTCCGCACATGCCACAAGGCCGATCGTGTCTTTCCTCACACCCACTCCATAGGGCTTCCCTTCATCGAAAACGGGCGGTACAGATCGCTACTAGATGGGATCCAGCCATGCATCGTGTCGCCGTCCTCGCCTTGGACCGCGTAATCCCATTCGAGACGAGCATCCCGGTGGGGATCTTCGGCGACGCCGCCCGGCCGGACGGCACACCGCTCTACGAGGTGGCCGTCTGTACCGTTGGCGGCCATCCCATGCACGCCGCCACTGCCAACAACAGAGCCGGGGCGTTGGCGGAGGCGGACACCGTCGTGCTTCCCGCCGTCCACCCAGTCGATGCGGTCATCCCACACGGGCGGCTGCGTGACGAGATAGCCGACGCGCTCGCCCGCATCCCAGCCGGCGCACGCCTGGTCTCGATCCGCACGGCGACGTTCATTCTGGCCGCCGCGGGCCTGCTCGACGGCCGCCGGGTCACCATCCACTGGCCAGACATCGACCGCTTCCAGCGCATGTTTCCCCGCGTGAAGATGGACCCCGACATGCCCTTCATCGACGACGGCGACGTGCTCACCTCCGCCGTCTCCGGTGCCGAGCTCTATCTGCGCATGGTCCGCCGCGACCACGGCAGCGAGGTCGCCACCCGGCTGGCTCGGCGTTGGATCATGTCACCTTGGCCCGATGGGAGGCAGACCCAGCACATCGGACACCTTGTCCCAGAACCGTGGGAGGCCAGCACCGCCGCAACCCGTGCCTGGGCGCTCGAACGCCTACAGGAACCGGTATCCCTGCCCGACCTGGCCGCCCACGCGCGGATGAGCGTCCGCACCTTCACCCGGCGGTTCCGCCAAGAGGTCGGCCTCACCCCCGGCCAGTGGCTGACCGGGCAGCGGCTGCAACGAGCTCAGCATCTGCTCGAAAGCAGCGACCTGCCGATCGACCGCGTCGCTGAGCACGCCGGCTTCGGCGCCACCGTCTCCCTGCGCCAGCACTTCCGCACCGCCTTCGGCGTTCCGCCTGCCGCCTACCGGCGTACCTTTCGCGCCCGCAACGATTGCAACGCTTGACGCCCGCGTCGGGGGCGGTCTCCAGCCGACGAAGACCGCGACTCGTGGGGGTCACAACGTAGCCCGATCTGGAAAACCCCGCCAGTCCCGGAGGGGACGGCGGGGAGGAAGTGAGATCATCTCAGGCGCCCGCCGGTCACGGCGTCAAACAGCGGAGGGCACAGAGCACGCCAAGGGCATGACCCTACTCGAATGGGACCAATCGTACCCAAGCGAACACTCTCTATGGTTCCATCACAGCGATTCGTCCAAATTTCTACAGGCCCGAGGGGCCGAGGCCCGCCGCGCGGGCGGACGTTGCGGGGCCCGCGGTCCCCGTATCGTTGGATCGCAGGCGTGGCTTGCGGCCTGTGCCGGTCACCCGCGGTCCCGAGGAAGTGCGATCATGACGACGAGCGAGGCGATGCTGGCCGCTCTTGGGTTCGCCTGGGACCGGTCCACGGTGCTCCGGGATATTCCGCGATTCTCGGTCGAGCGCGCGGTCTGGCGGTTTCAGCGATCGTTGCCAGAATACGTGTGGGACGCCGCGGTGCTCGAGGGCAACCCGTTCACCTACCCCGAGGTCCAGACACTCCTGGACGGGATCACCGTCGGCGGACGGAAAATCAGCGACGAACGTCAGATCCTGAACCTCGCCGAGGCGGCGAGCGAACTCGCCCGGCTCGTCAGGACACACGAGTTCCGGCTGTCCAAGGAGGTCTCCGACAGGCTCCAGTTCCTGCTCGCCCGAGACGAGGCGCTGGAGCCGGGCCATTTCCGCGGCGAGGGCAGCGAGACGCTCACCCCTGGCGTCAGCCTCGGACAGCATGGCCGCTACCTGCCACCCGCCACCGAGCGCGGCGGCGAGAGCCTACGCCGCGTCTTCTCCCAAGGCCTGGAATTCCTCTCCACTGAGATCGACCACGAGTTCGAACAAGCGGTCGCCTACTTTCTCTTCAGCTCTCTGCAACAGTTCTACTGCGACGGCAACAAGCGCACCGCGCGGTACATGATGAATGGCCACCTCATGTCCCAGGGAATGGACGCCATCAGCGTCCCGGCCGCGCGCCGCCACGAGTTCAACGCCGCGATGGTGAACTTCTTCGTGCGCAAGGACGGCACCGGCATGTTCGGCTTTCTGACATCCTGCCGCCTCGCCGCCGATGACGGGGTCCTGCCATCAGGCACGACCTAGATCGACTCGGCACAGTGATGAGCGGGCCGGCGAGCGCCCGGTCGCCAGTGCCCGGTGCCCGCGGCTGAGACGACCGGGACCGATCTGCTCGGATGGTGACAGACCGCCGCAGGCCGGAAGCTCCGTGGGATACTGCCGCGGTGCACGACGGGGAACGTGACAGTACCGACACGGCGGTCGTATGCGGGGGGGCACGATGGATGTGACGCTGCGCCTTGTCGATGGCACGGCGGATGAGCTGCGGTCGCTGCGGTCATGGCTGACCGCGGAAGACGAGTTACGTGGCCGGGTGGCGGCGGTGGAGAACGGGCCGGAAACCGGCCGGCTGGGACCTACGCTGACCGGTCTGCTGGTGGATCTGGTCCCGGGTGCCGCTCCGGTGCTGGCCGCGACGGTGATGGCGTGGATCCGCAGCCGGCGTGGCGATATCGACATGACCGCGGAACGTGACGGCGACCGGACGACGATCTCCGTGTCCGCCCGGCGGGTGCGGGGACTGGACGCCGACGCGGTCCGCGCCGAGATCATCCACCTTGCCCATGCCCTGAAGCCCAGCCCGCAGCCGGACGGGGCACCCGCCGACAGTGCTCCAATCGCGGACCGGCCGGATCTGTCGACCCGGTGAGGGGGCTGGCCAGTCCCGGTACCCGAGTTCTCCTGGTCGGGACGGGAAAACACCAACCCGGTTCGCGGCTGCCGGACGTTCCCGCCGTCACCGCGACGGTAGCGGATCTGGCACGCGCTCTGGTGGACAGCTGCGGCGTGCCCGAGACCGGGGTGCAAACCCTCATCGATCCGTCGGACCCGCTCGTGTTCGACCGGATGCTGACCGAGGCGGCACAGCAGGCCAGTGACGTGCTGGTCCTCTACTACGTCGGCCATGGGCTCCTCGATGACGACGGCGGTCTGTACCTGGCCACCTCCGCCTCGACAGACCTCACCCAGCCACCGGCAGCCTATTTTCAGGCGCTGCCGTACCGGCAGATCCGCGACACCCTGTCCGATTCCCGGGCACGCACGGTCGTGGTCGTGCTCGACTGCTGTTTTTCCGGCCGGGCCTCGACCGCCGTGGTGACCGGCAGCGACGACGTCTACGCCACCGGGGTACGGCACAGCTACCTGCTGACCGCCGCCACCCGGGACGAGGCCGCGCTCGCCCTGCCCGGCCAGCCCCACACCGTGTTCACCGGTGCGCTGCTGGACCTGCTGACCAGCGGGGACCCCACCGGCCCCCCGTGGCTGACCCTGGACCATGCCTACCGGTACCTGACGCGGACGCTGCGTGCGGCCAGCCGGCCCGAACCCCACTGCCACACCGGCGGGCAGGCCGGAGACCTGGTCCTGTGCGCCAACACCGCCTACCACCCGCCGGCCCCCGCCGGCCCGACCCGCGGACCGGGGATGGTCCGCAGGCTCCGTCGGCGAGCCCGGTCTGTCCCTACCGGGGGCTGGAAGCCTACGGCGTCGACGACGCCCGGTTCTTCTTCGGCCGGGAACAGCTCACGGCCACCCTGTTCGACCGGCTCACCGACCGGATCGGCGACCCCGGCGTCCTGGTCGTGGTGGGTGCTTCCGGCGCGGGTAAGTCCTCGCTGCTGCGCGCCGGTCTGCTCGCTGGCCTCCCAGCTGGCCGGCTCCCGGTCGCCGGTTCGTGGGCGTGGCCGACCGTGCTGCTGACCCCCGGACCCGATCCGCTCACCGCGCTGGCGTCCGGGCTGGCCC
>NZ_CAKJTP010000234.1:0-2442 GCF_917627335.1 Protofrankia sp. CiT1
TGGGCGGATGGCCGCGAGCGCGGCGTCGATGGTCATGGCACCGACGAGAAGCAACAGTACCGCGGCGGTTACCGGCGCCGCCCATTTCGGCACCCGGACGGGACGTATGAAAACCCCGACAACGGCGGCCGTCAACAAGGAGAGCTGAACAACCGCCACCGTGCTCATGCTATCTCTCGTTGAAGAGCGCACCGCAGAACAGGTCTGATGCCGATGGGAACGGTCAGAAGACAGCCTCCATCGGCATCGGCCGCACAGCGTCCAGGTAGCCGTCGAGTTCGCCTAATTCGAATCGGCACATACCGATGACGGTGTCCATTCAGGGGGGGTGGCCGTAGCCCGCTGACCTTGGGGTTTGTGTTGAGGGGACACGTCGCGGTCGTTGCTTGATCCTGGTCGACAGGTGGGTCCTCGGCGACCGCAACAGCGGCGCCTACCTCCACAAGTACGCCTGGACGCCCATCGTCCGACATGCCCCGGTACCCGGCAGGAACTCACCCGATGATCCTGACCTCGCCCGTTACTGGGGCGACCGGCGGCGCAGACGAAAGCCGCCCCAGCTGGCGAAATCCCGCCTCAGCGCCATGCGCGCCCAAGACGGAACCTGCCCGCTGTGCGGTCTGCCGCTGCTGTTCGATGGCGACCCGCCGGACTCCCCTAGCCAGTGGGAGCACTGGTACGCCGCCGTCGGCAGGGTGATGACCTACACAGACATCACCGACAGCGAGAACCGGACGAAACACCGCCTTGTCCACACCGGCTGCGCCCGTCGGCATGGAGACGGAACGCGGCCAGCCCGGACCAGCAGAACAGGAACCCGCGCGCCCCAGAGGCGTGCTTGAGCCGTGTGCCGCGACGAGTGGCAAGCACGGTTCTGACGGGGCCCCGGCGCAGCAATGCGCCGGGGCTACCGGACAACAAGGTCCACTGGGTGCATGATGTGACGTTCCGTGAGGATACTTCCCGGGTTCGGACCGGCTCCTCGCCCCGCACTATGGCCACACTCCGTAACCTCAGCATCGGGTTGATCCGTCTCGCTGGCTATACCCGCATCGCCCCGACCATCCGCAGAATCCGTCACGACAACGCCCTGCTCCTGACCATCCTCACCCTCGACAACCCCGTTGACCTGCACCAATGATTTTGCGGGTCACCCTCAGGGGTGCGCGAAGGTCGCACAGCGTTACGATCTACTACTTTTTGTAGTCACCTTGTGAGGCCATCCACATGCACCGTGGAAGGGTATAGTGCGCTTCAACGCTGCCCCGCCTACATCGGTCGAGATTCGCCAACATATCGGCGCGGCACGTCGCGTGTCGACCAGAAGAATCTGCTGGAACGTGATGGGCGACCTGTGGCCGCTGCATTATCTGACATCTGACGTACCGTTGTGATGAAAATGACCTTCCGGTCGGGATAATGAAAGTACCAGAAACACAACCCCAACCGAGAAGGCCATCGCATGTCATCATGCCAGACCGGCGCCACCCTGTCGAACGGCCATGACCACGCCGGCGAGAATACGGCCAGCAGACTTCTCGAGATGCTGCGCCAGGTGAAAGATTTCCGGGCGGCCCGCGGAAAGATCTACAACATTGATTGTATTCTCGCTGTCGCGGTTGTCGCGACACTCGCTGGCGCCGCGAACTACCGCCAGATCGGCCGACGGGCCGGCGACCTTCCGCAACGCCTTCTCGCCCAGCTCGGGGCGCCCTACGATTATTTTCGCGCGTGGTACGAGGCGCCGAGCGAGAGCACGATTCGGGATGTCCTGACACAGGTCGACGCGGACGTGTTGGACCTTATCGTCGGTGCCTGGCTGCATGAATGCGCGACACGTGATCGCGACGGTGATCTGGTACTCGCGCTGGATGGGAAGGTTCTGCGGGGCGCCTGGACCGATGAGAACGCGCAGGTCACACTGTTTGCCGCCATGATCCATGAAGACGGCGTCGTCGTCGCCCAGACCCTGGTTCCCAGCAGCACCAACGAAATAACCCAGGTGGGGAAGCTGGTAAAAATGATTAAATATACACGGGGGCGAGCCATTATCACGGCAGATGCGGCCCACACGCAGTTCAGAACCGCGATTCTCCTCCATAAACGCGGCATCGACTACGTCCTTACCGTCAAACGAAACCAGCCCACCCTTCACCGCCATGTCTTCGAGCGCTGTCTTCCGTTACTCCAGGAAGCCCCTCATCACGAGGAAGAAGAACGCTCACACGGACGCATCAAGCGGTGGGCCATCTGGACCGCAACCGCCGAGGACATCCGCTTCCCGTTCGCACGGACGATAGCCATAATCCGCCGAGAGGAATTCGACCTTGAAGGAAACCGACTCACGAAAGAATACGCCTTCATCATTACCAGCCTGCGGGGAAGTCGTGCCACCCCCGCCGCCATTCACACCCATGTTCGTCGGCACTGGGAAATCGAAAA
>NZ_CAKJTP010000234.1:2832-4568 GCF_917627335.1 Protofrankia sp. CiT1
TCTTCGCGCAGCCCTGGGTCACCCTGGGGTTCACTCCGCTACGGTCATTCGGCGCGGATTGAAGATCCAAAATCGGAAGATGAAGTAGTTTACCACTTGTGTCGCAACGGTTGCGACGATCTTAGAGATCGTGTAGTAGGCCCAAAGGAAGCTGAGACCTTGAACGATGCCACCCGTCATTAAAAGATTGATACAGAACAGAGTGATCCACTGGAATAGTTGCGGAGCGATGGTTCCGGCCCGTGCGCCATCGAAGGCGAAGGCACGATTTAGTGCGAAGTTGACACCGAAACCGACTGCATTTGCGAGAATAGCCGCGACGCCCACCTCGACGTGCGCGGCGCTTCGGAGAAATACCAGGACCGCAGTGTCCACGGTAAAGCTGATCAAGGCGAAGGTAATATAGCGCACCGACGTTCGCCCGGCGAACGTTGCCGGAGACGATTCTCCGGCGAGCCACCTACTGACGTTCCGCACGCGGTGCCTTCACTTCCATATCGGGTCGGACGGCAGGCAGCTCCTCAGGTGCGCGCCGGGGACGTCATCGTTCTCGGGCACGCTCGGAGGGAGCCTCACCGATGAGAGTATCTGCGTACCGCAGGGGTCGCCCTTGCATCCTGGCCAGCCGCGTCATAGCGGCTCCGAGCGAGCTTTGTACGCGGCGGTGTCGGTCATGGCCGGCGGACTCGGGTCAGGACAGCGCGAGGTGAGCGAGCAGGTCCCTCGCCACCTGCCTCGTCTCCGAGGTCGGACAGCTCTCCCGGTGGACGGTGTGCGTGTCCAGATCCCGTGGTCCGAGGACGAGTTGGGAACCCGAGTTCCAGTTCTCCGAGACCATTGCCGTCACGGTTAGGTTGGGGTCCATGACGGCGGTCTGGTGGTAGGTGCGTGGCGGTACCAGGTACCGTTCTCCCACGCAGAAATTCTGCGCGCCGGCGACCTGGAAGGTCACCATCTCGCCGGTAGGTACGATGGTGTCGGTGGCGCTGGTGCTCCTGACCTTGAAGACCTGGTGGGTCGGCCGCTCACTGTTCGACAGCACCTCGATCTGCTGGTTTTGCACCCGGCCGAACAAGATATAACTGAAAAGCCGCCAGGTGTGGAGGTGGATTCTCGACACGGTGGGCGGCGTGATCCGCGCCCCGGCCCGCCAGACATGGATGCAGAGACCGTAGCGCTCCGAGCGGTTATCCTTATGGACACGTAGGCAGTAGAAGCCGAGGGGGTGCCTGATCATCGGCCGCTCGTAGACTCCGGACTGGATCGCGTCGAGGATCTCGCCAATGCGCGGCCCCACATTCTGGAGATCAACCCCCTCGCTGATCATAGTGGCGATGGAGGTGGTGTCAGGCTGACGGCACAAGAACATTGATGCCTGCCTTTCGCATGATGCTTTCAACGTTCTGGTCGGACAAGTCGTCGAGCCTCAGCCCCAATGCCGCGAACAGATTTCGCACCGATCCGACGCCCGGCCTCTGCCCCAAGATGATGTTTCTGGCGAAGTGCAGGGGGACGTTACGGGCCTGGTCCAGAGTTTGCCGCATCTGGTTGAGATAGAAGTCGTAGAGAACGCTGGACCGCCGGACTACGTGGCCGAACGCCCGGAGGTCGTCCTGAGTGACGATGACTGCGGTGGACGACAGATCCAGTCGGTAGGTGTTCAAGATCGACGAGAGTCCGACTCGTATGTCGATCCGGTCGTACCTCTCCTTATGCCAGAAGGCAGCGAGAATGGT
>NZ_CAKJTP010000235.1:0-1739 GCF_917627335.1 Protofrankia sp. CiT1
CGTCTCCGGGGCGGAACCCTGGTTGCCGGGTCCGCTGGCATCGGGGCCGGCGGGCGCCGGCTCAGGATCGGTGGTTCTCCCAGGATCCGGCGAACGCGGCATCGCCTGTCTCAGGTCGCCGGATGACGATCCGGACCACCGGGATCCAGCCAGGATGGCCGGGATGGACGGCTACGCAGACATCAGCGGGGAGGACGACGAGTCCGGCTACCGTGATCCCTACGGCGGTCTCGAGTCCGACGGTCTTCAGTGGCCACCCTCGGACATTCCAACGACGCCGCCTACCGCGGTCACGGACGATTTTCCCCGGTACACCTTCTCCCCGGACGATGCCCAGAACGCGATCCACGCCGCTGTCGCGGCCGCGCAGGCGGCCGTCACCCGGGCGCCGGTCATCGATGGACGCATCGCACCGTCGTGCACGTTTGCCGCGGCTGTCATCACCCGTACCAGCGATGGCGGCGGCAGCGTCACCGTGGGCTGGATCGGGGACAGCCGGGTATACCTGCTCAGCCCACATCGGTTCGAACGACTGAGTGAGGACGACACCTGGGCTGCGGAGGCCGCACGCGTGGGGCTGATCCCCGCCTCGGCGGTGGAGACCGACCGCCGAGCCCATACGCTTACCCGCTGGCTCGGCGCCGACGCCGGGGACGTGACCGCACATGTCCGCGTGGTTCCCCTGTCGTTGCCCGCCACGGTGCTGGTGTGTACGGACGGGTTGTGGAACTACCTGTCCCGGCCCGAGGACATGGCGGCGGTGGTCGGCGAACTCGCGCCAGCTACCGCCGCGATCACGGTTGGCCGCCACCTCACCAAGCACGCCATTGACCGCGGCGGCCACGACAACATCACAGTTGTGACCGCACGCATCGACGCGACGCCTCCTAGCGACTAATCCGGTGGAAGAGAGCCAGGCCGAACCCGCCCAGCTCCACTGTGAAGAATTCCAGGCCCGGTATGCGGGTAACGATGGAGCCGCTACCATCAAACGTGGCCAAAACGCACAGCTTGCCCATCAGTCCGACAACGAGGCCACATACCGTCTACTTCGGAACATGGTCAGCATCAAGGGCCCGAGCACAGGTACGGTTCGACTGAAACGGAACGTCGACGCCATTGGGGTCGACGAAATGGTCCTTGACCCGCAGCTGACCAGGAGCGTCAGGGTAAACAGGTGATCAGGTGAGTGCACGCTGCCCAGACGGGCACCTGTCGCTAGCTCCCGACTACTGCGATCAATGCGGTATGCGGATTGTAGCCGGCCAGGAGCCCTACGTCCTCCCATCGGAAGACGAAACCGGGTCGGGTCGCCAGCGACCGCGGCAGCCGGAACAGTCCGCCGTGGACTCATACGGTCGGCGGCCGGTGGACCCGTCCGGGACGGGGCGAGCCAGGGTTGACCCGGCCGATCCGCTTGGTATCCGCCGCCCACCGGATACCAAGCGGGTTGGTACGTCCCGGCCGTTTCCAGACCATGGCGCGCCGTCAGATGCCGAGTCATACGCTCAGGACGGCTACCCATCGAACGGGTACCCGCCCGATGGCTACCCGCAGGAGGGCTACCCAGCCGACCGGTACGACCCCAACGGCTATTCCTCCGACGGGTACGCCCCCGCCGCGGAAAACTACCCACGGGACGGGTATACGCCGGACGGCTACGGTCGGGATGCCTACCCGCCGGGCGGCTACTCCCCCGGTGGCTATGACGCGAGCGGCTACCAGACAGGTCCCTACCG
>NZ_CAKJTP010000235.1:2139-4569 GCF_917627335.1 Protofrankia sp. CiT1
GACCCGCGTGACGAACCGCGCAGAGGCGAGCCATGGGGCTATGACAGGAACCGCGCCGACCCGTACGCACCCAGCCACCCCGCTCCCGGCGGCGGGGATGATCCGTTCGGCCTGGACCGTGCGAGCGCCGTTCCACGCGGCCCGGTAACAGCACCGCCCGACTACCACCGCCCACGTCCCAACCAGCATGTGCCCGCACGACCGTCCCGAGAGGCCGGCGACGGCTACGACGCCGCCTGCCCGAACTGTCACAATCCGCACGAGCCGGGTACGCGGTTCTGCGAGGTGTGCGGATTCGATCTGGTCCTGCGAGAACGCCCCGGCACACCGGACCGGGGAGCGGTGCAGACCGGCTGGGACGTGCTTGTCGAAGCCGAGCGCGAGTACTACGACAGTGGCGATGACCACCGTGTCCCGTTCCCCACGGTCTACCCACGGCGGGTCTTCACCCTCAGCGGCCCCCGGCTGCTGATCGGGCGACGCAGCGAGTCCCGCGGCATCCATCCGGAGATCGACCTGTCCGGCACACCGGAGGATCCGGGTATCTCCCGCGCGCACGCCATGCTCGAGCTGATGGCGGACGGTGGGTACGCTGTACTCGACCCTGGCTCAACGAACGGTACCCGGATCAACGACGAACCGAATCCGATCCCACCGGGCCAGCCAGTACCGCTGCGCAACGGCGACCGAGTCTACCTCGGCGCCTGGACGCGGATCACGATCCGCATGCTCGCTCGATAGCCGCTTCCGGGCTCTGCCCCAGCCGACGGCGCGCAATCATCGTGCTTCTTCCGTGCCGTCGGCGGGAGCGCTGGCTCACGCCAGATGCCAGCGCTGCCCCTCCGGAGTGTCCTCAACCACTATGCCCCCAGCCGCGAGCCGGGCTCGGATCCCATCTGCCTCGGCGTAGTCCCGCCGGGCACGCGCGGCCGACCGCAGATCGAGGACAATCTCCATGACCCCGTCGAGCGCGGGCCTCAGTTCGGAACCGGCCGTGGGCCACTGCGCGATCGGATCAAGCCCAAGGACCGCGAGCATCCGGCGCACGACGTCGACCCAGCTGGCAAGCTCCCGGCTGCGCGTCTTGGACAGCACCTGGTTCCCGCGTCCGACAGCGCCGAACAGGACCGCCAGCGCCCGGGAGACCGCGAGGTCGTCGTCGAGCGCAACCGCGAAGGCACGCCAGGCCTGCGCCGGGTTCCCAACCATGGCCGCGTCCACCGGAGCGCCCCCGGCCGCGGTGTCGGCCGCCAGCGGCCCGGCATGACCATCAAGCACGCGCTGTGCCCCGACGGCGCATTCAGCCGCAAGTGCCGCAGCCTCGTCGGGCCCACCCAGGATGTCCAAGGCGTTGCGCACAAAGGTCTCGACGCGGTCATGGGCCGCGGCCGATTCGGCCAGCCCTTCCTGGCCGTATTCCAGCGATGAGCGATAGTGCGCGCCGAGCAGATGGTAACGCAGCACCTGCGGTCTGACCTGGTCAAGCGCATCGGCGACCAGGAACGAGTTGCCCAGTGACTTCGACATCTTGGTACCGCGGGTCGTCAGCAGGCCGACATGCATCCAGTAACGGGCCATCTCAGCTGTGCCGGCCACGGCAGGCTGCCGGCCCGCGCCCATGGCGCAGACCGACTGGGCGCGCTCATTCTCGTGGTGCGGAAAGACAAGGTCAAGACCGCCACCGTGGATGTCGAAAATCTCGCCGAGATACTTGCCCGCCATGGCTGAGCACTCGATATGCCACCCTGGACGGCCTCGCCCCCAGGGTGACTCCCAGAACGGCTCACCCGGCTTCGCGCCCTTCCAGAGCGCGAAATCACGAGGGTCGGCCTTCCCTGATTCGCTCTCCGATGACGCCTGCATGGCGTCCGGGCGCTGATTCGACAACTGTCCATAACCGGCGAAGCGAGCGACCCGGAACCAGACCGACCCGGCGCTTACGTAAGCGCAGCCGACATCCAACAGTCTGGCGATGAGCGCCAGCATCTCCGGGATATGGCCGGTCGCCCGTGGCTGAATCGTGGCCGGCAGCACACCGAGAACACGGTATGCGTCATCGAAGGCCCGCGTCTGGCGGGTGGCGAGCTCCCACACGCTCTCGCCGGCCCGGTCCGCGTTAATAATGATCTTGTCGTCGATATCAGTGATGTTCTGGACAAAGGTCACTTCAAGCCCGGACGCGGTGAGCCAGCGGCGCAGTACATCGAAGGCGACCGCGGTACGTACATGCCCGACATGCGGCGCGGACTGGACGGTGGGCCCACAGACATACACGCCCACATGACCGGGGTGCAACGGCTCAAACGGCCGTATGCGCCGGGTGCGCGTGTCGTAGATGTGGAGTCCCATCCGTCAAGCGTACGGCGCGGCTCCCGCTCGTACGTCCACAGCCCCGATCAAAACCCGGCTTAGTGGTCGCCGCCGGAAGTT
>NZ_CAKJTP010000236.1:0-4132 GCF_917627335.1 Protofrankia sp. CiT1
TCGACCCCTCGGAACCTCGCCAGGGCAACCCAAGAAACAAGATCCTAACGGCCCGAGGCGAAACAGCCCAGGTCAGCCGTGCCCATCCTGGAGGTAGCGGAGGCCCCCATCGGCGAAGGCAGCCAAGGCGGCCTGAACCCGCCGCCAGACGTAGGGCCGCAGGAGGCGGGCGGCCTCATCCGGCGTGCAGAAGCGGACAGCGGCCAGCTCCGGGTCCACGGAGTGGAGACCTCGGGCGTGGTTCGCGGACAGCGTGCCACCGTCGAAGACGAAAGCCAAGAGATCGTCCCACGGTCCGTGCGGTGACACCCAGTCCACGCACAGCAGGTCACCGACGTGGGAGTCAAGGTCCAGTTCTTCCTTCAGCTCCCGCCGCAATGCCTCGCGCGGGGGTTCGTCGGCCTCGGCCATGCCGCCGGGCAGGTCCCAGTCCGGCTTGTACGTCGGGTCCACCAGCAGGATGCGGCCGGTGTCATCGCGGATCAGGGCATCGGCGGACACCCGCTTGCGGGCTTGGCGGGCGTTGCCCTCGGCCAGGTGAGCGAACTCGGCGGGGTCGCGGCCGGCGTAACTGGCCTCCCATTCCCGCTCGATGCTCACGACACCTCAGCGCTCCGGGATGCCGGTAGGGCAGCGGCAACCTGGCCGAGGAAGGCCGTCACGGTCGGGACGGCGGTGTACGGCGCCAGCCGCCGGCCCAAGGCACGCAACTGGCCGACGACGCGGTCTGATGCCAGCTGCGCTGTCGCGCCGAGCACCTGGTCGCCGGCCTCACAGGCTCCGTCCAGGTCGCCGCGATCCAGATGCACCGTGGCGAGGGTCAGGTTGCTGAAGGCCCGGCTTCGTACGCGGTCCGGTGTGCGCAGCTCCAGTACCCGCCGGGCCTGACGCTCCGCGTGGTTCAGGTCGCCCAAGTCGCGCAGGCAGATAGCCGTTTCGGCTGCCAGCGCCGCCTCGTCGAACGGGCTGAGCCATTCGTGACCGGCGGCCACAGCGCGGGCAAGTTCCTGCTCCGCGTCCCACAGGGCGGCCAGACAATCCGGCCGCGTACCAGCCAGGGCACTTCCCCGGGCCTTCATGGCGTACAAGCGGCTTCGGAGTGCGCCGCAGTCCGGGTCGTCGGGCACCAGCGCCAGGCCAGCATCGGCCAGCCGGACGGCGTCGCGCGGTCGCTCATGTTCCAAGGCTAGGTGACTTTGGCTGACCAGGGCTTGGGCACTCAGCGCCTGGTCTGCGGCGGCCGTGGCGAGCCCGAAGGCCTGGACGAAGTGTTGGGCGGCGAGGTCGCCGCGCTCATCGTCGTAGGCCAGCCATCCGGCCAGATCCGTCAGCGACGAGGCCGCCGAGAACATCGCCGACGGTGGGTGCTGGTGCCCAACCAGTTGCGGGGCTACCTCCGTCTGGATGAAGCGCACCACCACGGGGTACAGCCGGCCGCCGCCCATCTGGCGGTCCGCCGCCCGGAAGGCCAATGCCGCCGCGCGGATGGTCTCCAGGGTGTTGCCGCCTGCAAACGGTGCGGCCACGAGGCCGCCGTCCGGCCAGACCGTGGGCGTTGCCGGAACTCCGCGGGGACGGCCAGGCAAATCGAACCACAGCAGGTGAGGAGGAAGCCCCAGCGTCCGAGCCCAGTGGGTCAGCCGGTCCAGGTCCCGGATCGCCGGGCCGCTCTCGATTCGGCTCACCTGGGCCTGCGTCAGACCGAGCCAGCTTCCCAGACGCTCCTGGCTGATCGGCCGCCGGTGGTGCGGGTTGAGCCGGTAGGCCGCCGAAACCAGCCCCATATGTTGGGCTGCGAAGGCGTCCCGAAGTTGATCGGTCTGCCAGAAGTGGGCCGGCACCGTCGGGGGTTGGGAGTGGCGCTGGTGCTGGCGGCGCTCGCACGGACCGCACGCGGACCCGGCGTTGTCCCGGGCCAAGCGGCTCCCACAGGTCTGGCAGTAGCGGGCCGGTGCGGCGTCCATGTTTCGTCCGACCTGCCCCCGCTCGTGGTCATCCCGGTGCGCTACGGAGCAGTGTAAGTCCTGGTCCGTCACCGACGGGTGGAGTCCCGGCGGCCGGATGTATGGCCGTCATACGCGAGGCGGCATGGTCGCCCCCGCTGGGGCCGCTCACGCTGACACGCAGGGCGCCCGAGGTCGGACCGAGGCCATCTCCCCGGCCTCGGGCGTCAGCCAGACGGCGTGACCTTAAACGGAGGAAGCCATGGACGGACCCGACCCCGGACCAAACATCACGGTGAGGCCTGCTGACGCTACCGGGCCAGACACGGTTGCGCTCGCCCGGCTGCGCACCTCAGAGCGGGCCGGCTCCGGTGTACGGGTATATCAGCCTGGAACACGCGGACGAAGCCGAAATTGACCGGCTCACCGACCAGCTCACCAAGCACGCCTTCATATTGTCGAGGCCCTGAGCCTGGCCGCCGCCTACTATCCATCCCCCATCGGCCAGGGCAAGGTGACGTGATGCCAGATTGAGGCTCCCACCTCGGCCCTGTGTCGAACCCCCAGCGCCTGATTTGCCGCATCGTCGTCCCGCCGTCGCCCGAACTGATACGGCGCGGTTCTTTGATGATCTGGCGGTTTTGGAATGGGTATGAGCGGCCTACGGAACCTAGATGCCCACCTTCCCCGGAGTGGCCCATGAGATACTAGCGTTGCCGATGATCGCTATGTACGCTTCCCCATCTTGGAGTTTCACTGCCATGCTCACCGCCGATCGCTGGATGACCGAATACCCCGCCTGGCTGCCGACCGAAAAAGGAGCCCGGCGAGTATTGGCCGTCCCGGACGGCCTGGTGCTGGCCCAGGTCGAAAATGACCGGCTCACTCTCACCGGCCTTAGCGGACAGGCTGCGGAGCCGGGTGCCGACGTGTTCAGCTTGCCGGACGGCGCGGCCGATGAAGTGCCGGCCCTGGCGAAGGAGCTGACCGGCCTCGGCCTGGTTGGACGCTTGCGCAATCCGTCGCTGTGGGAGGCTCTGGCCACCGGCATCCTGCGCCAGGTCATCCGGGCGGGGCAGTCCAAGAAGCTATTCCGGGCACTGTGTGCGGTCCACGGCGAGCGGGTGGCGCTGCCAGACGGCGATTTCTACAGCCTCTTTCCTACAGCCGAAACAGTCCTCAGTCTGACCGACGTGCAGTTTACTGAAATCGGCTTGGCCTTCAAGCGGCCGGCTTTGCAGGCTGCCGCGGCGGCCTACGTGGAGCACGGCACCACCTGGAGCCGCCTGTCTTGGCCCGCCCTGGTTGACGAACTGCAAAGCGTGCGGCGCATCGGCCCGTGGACGGCCGGCGCGGCCATGGCCGACTACACGAACGACTGGGGCCTGTACCCCTACGCCGATCTGGCGGTACGTACGTGGGCGGGGCGCGCTACTCCTTCGCATCACTGGTTCCATAACGAACGCGCCTTCGGCGCCCAGTGGCGACATCTGGCCGGAGAACACCTTTCCACGCTTACGCTTCTCACTCTCGCCTGGGGATCACGCCATGGAGACATCGGATGACGCCGCCGTCCGCGGCGCCAACCCAAACCACCCCCTCGACGCCATCTTTATCAACGCGCCGCTCCGCGATTACGGCCTGCGCCCCCGAGTCAACGACTTCACGTTGCCCGTGCTGGGTATGGCCTATATCGCCACCTACGCCGCCGCCCAGGGATTCAATGTCGGCATCCTCGACGCCGAAGCCTTGGGCCTGGGCGTCAAGGAAACATCCCAGCTCGTGGACCGCCTCGGGCCGCGCTGGGCCGGCTTCAACCTGCTGGCCCCTACCTATGAGGTAAGCGCCTCGCGTCATCGCTCCCCGTCCATCGCCACGCGATGCACGGGTACCCCGACTCGTCGGTCACCACCCAACACCTCCGGCGACTCCCTCCGCCGCCTCGCGATGCACGCACCCCAGCCCCGCTCCTTGACCCACACCCCTATTGCCGGACACTCTTACTTGAACGTAGCTCACGTGACAATACGTGGCCTGACAGCAGGAAAAATGCCGCCGGCCAGCATTGATTGCCATCATGATCAGCGCATGTTTGTTGTTAGGCACGCCGATCCGGGCAAAAACCGTACACAACGACAAACACGCGCCGATCATGGATCGCACGCTGCTCACGGACCGGAGTCGCAACA
>NZ_CAKJTP010000237.1:0-3341 GCF_917627335.1 Protofrankia sp. CiT1
GACGCAGCCCTGGCCGAAGCCGCCGCCGCCCGCGTCGAGGCGCTGCGCCGCCACGCCGCGACCCGGCTGGTCGCCGTCGGCATCCAGGGGCGCAACATCTTCCACCAGGCGCTGGCCGGGGCCTACCGGGACGCGATCATGGCCTACGCCCGAGCCCGGCGCGCCGAGGGTGTCACCTGCTCGGAGAACGGCGGGGTTCTCGAGATCGAATTCGAGCTGCAGATCTGACGTCGGGTTTCAGCGGTGCCGGGTTTCAGCGGTGCTGGTTTTCAGAGTTTCAGACTTGCTGGTTTTCAGGGTTTCAGGGTTTCAGATTTCGGGATTCAGGATTCGGGGGTGCGGGCATGCGGGTCCGGGTGAAGTTCCGTTACCGCGTCGACACCGGCGAGGTCGAGGTGTTCCGCGTCGAGGACACGGCGGAAGGCGCGCCCGCCGCCGACCACGACGCCCGTCACGACCGGGTCACGGCCGACGTCGCCCGCATCGTCGAGAACAACGCTCTCATCGAACAGGAGGTCCCGGAACCGCCGCCGGCGGCTCGGGATCAGCTCAGACCGCGACCGATCGAGGAACCGCCCACCGGCCAGACCGGCCAGACCGAACGGGGGCCACGGCTCCGTGACTGACGCCCCGCTGCTTGACCGGGCCGCGAGCTGTTACCTGCGGGTGGGCCAGGTCGCCGAGGCCGCGCGCTGCTACCGGGAGGCCGGCTACTTCGCGCGGTCGGCGGATCTCTTCGCCCGGATCGGCCGCTACCGGGACGCGGCTACGGACTACGCCGCGGCCGGCCTCATCCACATCGCCGCGTGGGTGCTCGTCCACAACCTGAACGACCCGACCGCCGCCCGCGCGTCGCTGGCGCCCGACCCGGGCGACCCGGCCGATCTAGTCGACCCGGGCGGCCAGATCGACCCGGCGGACCTGGCCGGCTTGGCCGATCCGGTCGAATCGGCGGTCGGGTCGATGTTCGACGCCTTGGAGCGGCGGCTGGTGTCGGCTCGTTGCGACGTCGCCGACCGTCTGCCCTACCGGCGCATCCTTCCCGTGCTCGCGGACGTCCAAGCGATGCTGGCCGAGGCGTCGGCCGCCGGACGCTCGGCCGCCGAACCCGCCTGGCCGGCGAACGCGGCCAGCCGCCGGATCGAGGAATGGGCGGTCGCGCTGGCCGAGGCCGCGCACCGCTACGACCAGGTCGCGCTTGTCTTCGCCGCAGCCGTGCGAGGCGTTCGCCCCGGAGCGGAGCAACGCTGGGCCGAATGGTCAGCGCGGGTCCTGCACACCGAACTGACCTTACCATCCGCAGTGAGACAGACACCAGCAGCGACTTCGGCTGAGCCCGCGACCAGCCCGTCCGTGAGGTAGCCGATGACCGTACCTCCGCATCGTTCCGGGTCCGGCGCGGGGCGACGTTCGCCCCTTTTCCGCCTGGACGAGATCCCGCCGGACGAGGTTCCTGTGTCGCCGGCCGCGGGGTCCGGCGGGCGACCATTCGTGCCGGCTCCCACACCCCCGGCTACGCTCCCGGCACCCCAGAACGAACCGGCGAGCCGACCGTCGTCGTCAGGATCGGACGGGTCCGCCGAACCGGATGGGTCCGACCGGGCCGGGCCGGCTCCGGTGGTGGGACTCGCCGGCAGGTTCGGCTCCGCATCCGCGGCTCTTGTGTTCGCCGGTTCGCTGGTGGCGACCGGGCATGGTGACGGCTTCCGGTTCCTGCGGGTCCACCGGCCCGGCCCGGCCGCTGCCGGCACCGGTGACGGCAGCGGTGCCTGGTGGGTGGCCGTTGAGATGGCCCTCGACCTGGGCCGGGAGCTGGTGTCGACCGCGCACGGCCGGCTGTACGTCCACACCGACGGCCGGTTCCAGCCTGACCGTGGCTGGGGCCTTCCGCCGGCCGCGGCAGCCGGCGACGCTGCCGGCGAGGCGGTGCCGACGTCCGGCTTTGGTTCGGCGAGCGTCGTCGAGGTCGTGCGGGCAGCCGGGCTGCACCCGGTGGTGGCCGGCACGCCGACCGAGGCGGTGGTACTGCTGCCGGGTGCCCTGGCCGGTGGGGTCGTCCAACGTGCCCTGGAGCTGGGGCTTTCCGTACGGTACCGGCCGGTCCGGCTCGACCCGCTGTTCGACACCCCGCAATCAGCCATCCCGCAATCAGCCACGATGCAATCAGCCACGACGCGGTCCGACACCACCGCCGGGCCGTTCGGTGGCGGTCGGGTCGCCACCGAACTACGGCTGTCCGCGGCATCGGCGGAGCCTCTGCCCGCGTCGTTGCTGGTCGCGCTCAATCATGATCCGTTCGTGCTGCTCTGCCGAGCCACAGGTGACAGGCTGCTGGTTCAGCACGCCATGGCGTCCGCTTTGCCCGATCCGCTGCTCGCCGGCCTGGTGGACGCCGACACGTGGGTACTGGCCGACGGCTCCTTCGGCTGCTGGCGGCTGGTCGGCCTGGGCGAGCCGATGGACGCAGCCGCGCTCGTCCGACTCATGGACGGCTACCGGCTGGAAGCGCCGGAGCAGACCATAACGGCACCCGGCGACACGTCGCTGCGGCTGGCGGGGCGACCCGTCGCGATCGTCGCGGGCCGCACCAGCGGGGTCGACATCGACGCGGCGCTGCTCGACGACGACGACCTTGCCAGCATCCCTCCGCTGCTGGCGGGGCACCCGCTCGCCGAGATCGCGGTCGTCGTCCGCGGCCGGGACAGGCATCTGCTGCTGGCCCCGGGCGGCCTGCTCGAACGGCTCCCGGTCGGCGAACCGCTGTACTGCCTCGGGCCTGGCCCGCTGTTCCTGCCGGTCGGCTACCGGACGCGTCCGCGGCTGCCCCCGACCGCCCGCCGGGCACTGTTCGGCGTCGCGGACGACATCGCTGTGGTGGCGCTGCCGGCGCGAGCCGTCGCCTTCGACCTGCACGCTCGCGAGCCGGTGTGGACGTTGTGGGCCGGCCCCGGCCCAGAGCTTGACCTTCAGCTTCCACCGGAGGCCGTGGCCGCGCTGGCGGACGTCGATACGCAGGTCACCCCGCGGCCACCCGAGCCGGGGCCGGTTTCGGCGCCGGAGCCGTCCGCATCCGGCTGGCAGCGCGCCCGGGAACTGCTGAAGCGGGTACGCAACCGCGCCCCGGAGGCTCCGTCCGCGCCGCGGACCTGGCTGGACGATGCTCTCGAAGCCGAGTTCGCCGACAACTTCGTTCGGGCCGCGGAGCTCCATGAACGCAACGGCGACCCGCTGCGGGCCGCCCATCTCTACGAACGCGCCGCCCGCCGGAACGGAGCCCGAACCTCGCCATGACCCCGCCGATGACCGACTGCCCGTGGAACCAGGAGGACCGAGACAACCTC
>NZ_CAKJTP010000237.1:3445-4105 GCF_917627335.1 Protofrankia sp. CiT1
TCAACGTCGTGTCGAAGGTAATCGACAACGAAGCCGCGGCCAACTTGGTTTTCTATAAGATCAATTTTCCCCGTGAATCTCGGCCAGTTTTCAAGGGTACGCTGGAGAGTTTCTGGAACGAGGTTTTCTCGCAGCTCGAAAACGGGGTGGTGAGCCATGGCCTCTGTTCTCTCTTCTGCGTTGTCCGCGAGATGGTATCTGCCAATTTGATCCTGAAGAATCTCGGTACGCGTTACCCTCATCGTAAGCTTGCAAGGCCGGATATCCTGAGGCCAATCGTGATCGGCGGCCCGTCGACCGCAGGTATGATCCATCGTTCCGAGATCATAGGGGAGATCGCCGAAAAGTTGTTGGAAGCCGCCGCGAGCGGGGGCCGCATCGACTGCGTTGGGCTCACCGGTTTCGGCGGCATCGGAAAGAGTATCATCGCCAGACTGGCCACAGTTGATCCGCGGGTTATGACGACCTTTGGGGAACGGATCGACTGGTTGACGCTCGGACCGCAGCGCGACGACGATCGGCTGACCAGGCTACTTAATGATCGCGCAACCAGGCTGACCGGTACGGAATCTGCGTCCCAGACAGTCGAGGGAGCCGCACAGAGCTTCATGCAGGCGCGCAAGGATCGGCCGTGGTTAATCGTGATAGACGACGTGTGGC
>NZ_CAKJTP010000238.1:0-3994 GCF_917627335.1 Protofrankia sp. CiT1
GTGTACGCCCGGTCCAGCGCGGTGGATGTTCCCGACGTTCCCGTGCCCGAGCTGGTTGGCTGGACGCTGGTGGCTACGTCGATCGCCATCGATGTCCAGGCGGCGGTCGCCGGCAGCGTGAACACCGGCGCGGTCGGCACAGCAGGTTCGTTGGTGACCAGGAGCTGGTAAACCGGTCCGGCGCGGCCCGCGGCGGCAGCGGCGTCGATGACCGTGTCGGCGATCGCGCGGGCACCCAGCTCGTTGGGATGCACCCCGTCCACCGCATAGCGGGACGGGTTCTTCCCGATAGCCGCATCGATGTCAGCGAGGGCGACTCCGGTGGTGAACTCGCCGACGAGCGTGGTGATCGCGGCGTTCCACGCGGCCACATCGGCATCCCCGACGCCGGCCGAATATCCGCCATAGGCCCCGGAGTCACGCAATCGGGGAATGGTGCACACGACGGTCAGCGGGGGTGTGGTGGCCTCGATCTGCCAGTAATCCAGGGCGACGACGCCCCCGGAGTCCACCCCGGTGATCGTCCCGATGATGGTTTTCCCGGCATCGGAGACGTCCAGCCCAGCGACGCGGCGGACGAGATGACCGTGCGTCAGCCCAGCCGGCA
Source organism: Protofrankia sp. CiT1 (assembly GCF_917627335.1). NCBI lineage: Bacteria > Bacillati > Actinomycetota > Actinomycetes > Frankiales > Frankiaceae > Protofrankia > Protofrankia sp. CiT1. The sequence continues at coordinate 608 of NZ_CAKJTP010000238.1, forward strand.
TGACCGCCGACGTGGAGGTGGTACCCGTGGTACCAGCCGAGGCGTTCCCGCCCCACGTGATGGTCCCGCCGTAGGGGCCGGCCGCCCCGACCAGGCCGATCGCGATGGTGCCGCCGGGGAAATCCGCCGGCAGGGTGATCGTGAAGCTGCCCCCGGCGGTCGTCCAATACCGCACGGAATCCCCGGAGCTGTACGCCCCGCCCGTGGTCGCCACGGCCCCGCCGCTGACGCTGACCGTGCTGTCGGTGTGCTCGCGTACCGACGCGGCCCGATGACGGCTGATCGCCGCGCGGAGCGCATGGATGAACGCGGTGCGCAGCTGAGTGGTATTGCCCCGGTTCCCGAGATCGTTGATACCCCAGCACAGGACCGCGGTCCCCTCGGAGGCGACATACGGCGCCCCGCGGGCGGTTTTCGCCTCCTGGGATAGCACCGTGGCGTAGCCCCCGGTCGACGGCCCCTCGGAAACGAGCATGGTTCCGGTGACTGCCCGGTTGATAACCCGCGCGTCATCAATGCCGCACAGCGCCTGAATGAGACGATCGGCGCGATAGCCGGGGCCGCGAGCGCGCCCTGCCAGAGCTGGAAATAGCTGTGGCCGTAGAACAACAGCTGCCGGGGCAGGATCGGCGCCGCGGGCAGGTTTGCCGTAGGCAGCAGCGCGCGGGCGTCCAGCGGCGCATACCCCCCGGCCTGACCCCGGCTGCTCGCCTGCTGGGCGCCGATGAGCCGAGGGTCGGTCGAGGATGCCACGCCGCCGACGCCCGCGGTGATAGGCAGATGAGTAGCGGGAATGTGGCCGTTGACATCTAGTGGCGCATAGCCACCCGCGATGCCCTTCTGGTTAGCCTGCTGAGCCCCTACCAGCCGGGCGTCATTGCCCGCGGCTACGGATGTGCCCGTGGTGCCGATAGGGAGCTGTCCGCTGACGACTGTGCCCGTACCGCCGAGTAGCGCCACATCATCGGCATCGGTACTGACCGGCACCCCGTCGATCGCTATCTGCTCGCCGCGCAGGTCATACAGCCCTGGTGCGGCGTAGAACGCCAGCATCCCGTTCGTCGAATCGGTGACGACCGGATTGGGCGCCCCGGCCGAGCGTGCCCGGTCCACATACAGTGCGGCCAGTGTGGATGTTCCCGCCGCATACACGCTGATCGGGAGCCCTTTGGCCAGCGTCCCGTCCGGGCGGATCACCGCTTCGGCATACCGGCCCGCCCGGGGGCTCATGCCGCCTCCCCGTACAGGACGGACGCGGTTGGCGTGAGCAGGGACAGCGGGTAGGTCGGGCGCAGGTCACCCTCGCCGGCAGGGCCGGCGTAGGCCAGCGCGGGTGGCCGGGCCGTCATGCCGGGGACTCCCAGCCATGCCCCCGCCAGCTGCGGGCCCCGCACTGTGGCCGCGTCCACGAACGCGGCGATCGCATACCGGGCACCCTGGGTCAGGGTGACCTGACTGATCGCCGCAGGGGCGCTGCCCCCGTTGTCGACGATGGGACGGCTGTTCTCCTGACCCGCATCCGCCGTCCACAGCGTGGCGTCACTGTCGGTGCGGGCAATACACACCAACGTCGACCCGGAGGCGTCCAGCTGGTAGAGACCCATCCGGGCAGTGGACGCACCGACCGCACCCACCCCGGACCGCCAGGTCGTGAGGGTGTCCACGGTCAGGGTGGCCTCTGCCGTGACCAGGGACATCAGGGCCGATCCCGGGGGGATCGCGACCGCACCCCCGGCCCAGAGCCGGTGCATGGTCTCGACCCGGTCGGCGGCAACCCCGCCGGTAATCGCCGATCCGACGGCGTGCACGATCCGGGAGTCATCCCCAGCGGCGACCGTGCCCGCGGTGCTTCCCACCGGCATAATGCCGACGGAAAGCCGGCCCGTGATATCCAGGCCGGCGTATTCCCCGGAGTCTGGGCATGTCGGCACGGACGCGATGACGAATCCTGGGCCGACGAGGTCATAGACGCCGGGGTCTGCCCAGAACGCGGCCACCGCGGACCCGGTGGTGGTGAGCGGGTTTTCCGAGGGGGTGGTGCGCGTACGGCCGGCGTAGAGAACGGCGGGCTGACTGGTCCCCGCGATACAAACGGTGATTGAAATGTTGCGCGCGGGCGTGCCGTCCGGGAATGCCACAGGCAGGCTGCACCGCCCCGCGAAGACCGCCACCGCCGCTCCCTCTCTCTGCCTGTGGTTCTGCTGGTCAGCCGACGGCGATGAACCCGACGTCATAGGTGGTCGCGCCCTGAGATGCGGTAGGCGCGGACTGAAGCGCGATGGTGACCGCCGTCGTCGATACCGCGGAGATGTAGGGCAGCAGCGCCGCGGTGGCGGTGTTCCGCGCGGTCAGCACGACCTGGGGTGCGGACGCCCATGCGGCGGAGAACGTGACCGTGACCTGGTCTCCGGCGGCCACGCTGGTCCCGGTACCCCAGCGGACCTCGCCACGCTGATCGTTGCTGCCGGATACGACCGTGGGCGTAGGCGGTGAGGTGCCCGCGCCGGCAGCCGCGGCGATAGTGGGGGCAGCGGTCGCGGCGGAGGTGATGCGCTTGGTGGCGTCGAGGCCTTGGTAGCCCGACACGGCGCCCTTGTTCGCGGCCTGTTCGGCGCCGGTGACCCGACTGTCGTTGCCGATCGTGACCGTGGCCGACGATGTTCCGGTCGGGAGCTGAGCGATCGGGACTTTGGACCCGGAGTCCAGGGTGGCGTAGCCCGACGCCGCACCGGCACCGGCGGCCTCGGCGTACTCCACCGCGTCCGGGGTGACCGGGACGCTAGCGACTGACACGCCCGGGCCGGAGAGGTCGTACAGGCCGGGGTCCGCGTAGAAGGTCAGCATGCCGCTCGTCGCGTCCGTGGTGACCGGGTTCGCCGCGGTCGCACTCTTGGTCCGGCTGGTGTACAGCGTGGCCAGCGTGGACGTCCCGGGCAGGAACACCGAGACCGACCCGGACTTGAGCAATGTTCCGTCGGTCTTCAGTGCCGCTTCGGTATAGCGCCCCGCATATTGGAATGCCATGAGTTTTCCGCCTTCTCTCTGCGTTCCCGATTAGTAGGTGGGCGCGGGGGTGGACTGATAGCCGATCTGCGGCAGTGGATAGCGGGCTTCCCTGCGGCGGAAACAGACCCGGGTGGAGTCCTGGTTCCATGTGCCGTCCGGGCCGGTGCCCCAGTAGGGGTTTTGGAATCCGAATCCGGTAAACTCCGACATGAGTGGCGAGGTGTCCAGCGCGCGTGCACCCTTGTTCCACAACTGCACCCGGGGCCACACCCAGTGAATAAACGGCGGATCGGCCGGTGCGCCGTCAATGACGGCCCGGGACCATGCCTCTACGGATACCCCGCACGGCGTGGGGTCCTCCCGCAGCGTCGGGTAGGCGTA
>NZ_CAKJTP010000239.1:0-3970 GCF_917627335.1 Protofrankia sp. CiT1
CAGTCCGGAAAACAGCCCGGATATTCGCTGATGCTGCCGGTAGACATCCCTGTCTGACCGAACCGTGTCATGATCGGCGTTGATGGCTAGCCGCGTCAGGATGGTCGGCATAGATACCTCCCTCTAGGGATTCGAGAATCACTGCGGCGCCTCGCTGTCTGCGCATCGCCCCTTCAAGGGCTAGCCCCCACGCGGGCCGGAAGAATCGCTGCGGTATGCGGATCACCGACATGGCGCGCCGCGCAGGCCTTGACCGCGGCCAGGATGGCGCCTACGACAGGGATGAGCTCCGGAGACAACCCGAGGGCCGACACGGGGATGACCGCAACAACCGCCTGGATTGCGGTCCACGCGGTTCGCTCGACAACATCCCACGCCAGCGCGGACCCCTCAGCCGCACTGGTAGCCAATGCTCGGGTCGCGGTCAGCGTGGTAGCCATCGGCACGGCCCACCATGGCGTCCAACCGCTGACGATCACCAGTATGGCGCCGATGCCGGTAGCACCCGCCGTGGCCGCCACGCGGGCCAGAGCGTCCCGCCGGTACGGGGCCACTATGCCGCCTGGACGACGGGCATGGACCATGCGGCAGCCCACGTCACCGGCCCGACCCGGCCATCCACCGCAAGGCCTTTCTCTTGCTGAAAGCGCACACAGACATCCCGCGTCTGCGGGCCGAATATTCCATCAACGGTAATCTCCCAGCCGCGGGCATGCATCTGCGCCTGCCAGCGGGAAATACCCGCCCGATCCGCGGGGTTGTAAACGCCACTGTGGTTACATGGATCAGGGTCGGGCGTGCCGTACCAGTGCCCGACGGGGAGGGGGAACATTGGCACGACAGGCTGCTGGACGACAATGGGGGATACGGGCCTAGGCGTGGATGGGAGCAGCGCCACAGCGCCGGGAATGACGATATCGATCAGCTGCTTTTTCCGTACCGCACCCGGGCATTCGTGACGGTCCCGGTTCCACTCCGGGAACTGGTCGTGGTAGCCAATACCAGACTGATCCGGGCTGGAGACCAGTTGGCAGGGATTGCCCGTCTGATGGCACCACGTCGCCGCCAGTGCGATGAGCGCGCGGAGCTGCTTGTCACTCCACGGCCGGGACGAGTCCCCGCCGTCAGAGGTTTCCACCGAGTTGGCGTAGTCATTCCCCGCATACTGGGCGTCGGCCTGGCGTCCCAGCAGTTGCCATTGGAACACCACACCGTCATAGGCATCCCCATCCCACGGGCCGCCCACGCCGAATGTCGACTCGGTGCCGGTGTAGCCACCCTGGCGGAACATCGACTCGGTTCCGAGCAAATACCCGACCATCGTGTGGAGCACCAGGATACGCGGGACGATCACCGGTTCTGTGTTGTCCGCGGATAGTGGACGCCACAGCGTCCCGGGTAGTAGCTGTTCCATGGTAAAAACCCCTCCCCCTTGCCTACCGGGTATCGCCGAGACCGCCGCGAATCCGCGACTGGATGATCCCGTTTCCGCCCGTCAGGCCGACTGGACGCCACAACCCCGCATGGCTTGCCACCGCGATCACCCATCCCTCCAGCGCGTAGAGCACGCCCCGACCGAGGTCATATCCGGGATCGGCCTGCCAGGCCGTCAGCACCCCGGCCCCGGCGGTGAGCAAAAGCGTCACAGCACCCTTCAGCCAGCTCGGCGCTGACTGCGCGGTGATGAACGCGGTCAACCAGGGGATCAGCGCCCCTATGGTGGCGGTGATAAGCGCGGTCTTCGTGTCCACGGTCCCTCTCTAGGGGTAGTAGCCGGTCACGACCGCTAGCACGGCCATGGCGAAAAACCCGACGGCGGAACAAGCAAGCGCGATATCCAACGGCACGAGCTGGAATCCCGCCCGTTGGAGCCAGCGAAGCCGGCGATGCCGGGGGCGAGTGAAGCGCGGCCCGCTCATGGCGACACGAACCCGGACTGGCAGTGCAAGCGTTTGGCCGTGTTCCGCGTGAGCGTCAGAAAATCGGCTCGGATCTTCGCATTGCTCTCCAGGTTCGCGACGCTCCTATCGATGAACGCGACCGCCCGCTGCGAGTCGGGGTCATGGTTGGCGGCGATCAGCGGACGCAGCCCACGGTAAAGATCCACCGTGTTTCCCGACGTGGCGATGCTCTGCGTGAACAGGGCGTTCAAATTGCAGGCGTTGGCATTCGCGGCCTGCTGCGTCCGATTCAGCTCCACGCCGAACACTGTGAGGGCAACCGTCAGACAGATGTTTACCGCGATGAGGATCGCGACGAGTGCGACCAGCGTAGTCCTACGCTGCAAAATCCGATTCCCGGCCGCGATCGACCGGTCAATCTCAGCAACACCCTCCCGATTGACCCGAAGAGCCTCCTCCACCTCGGTCAGCATCTGAGAAAGACTTTTCTCAGCCATGAGCGTCCCCCCCCTCCGTACGAATCTCGCGGATAGCCCGGTCCAGGTCGTCCAGGAACGCCGCCGCGGTGTCCCGGAGCTGACCGGCCAACTTGAGAACCTCGTCCGCGCGCCGGACATCCCGGCTCACTCCGGGGGAGGTGTCCGCGTCCACCGGCTCAGGCATGGCGGCCCGCCTGGTGGAGCTGCTCCAGCTGGGCCTTGGTCAACTCCGTGGCCCTGGTGAACAGCGGGACCACCTGCTCCTGGACAAACCGGGTCTGGGTGTCCAGCCGGCCCAGCGCGGCGTCTCGGTCGGCGATGGCGCGATCCCTCTCCCTCTGCGCGGACTCCAGTTCCCGGCCGTGCGCCGCGGTGATCTGCCCGACGACCCAGCGGCAGCCAATGATCGTGAGCATCGCAACGAGTCCCATGATCCCGTTTGCGGCAAGGCCGCCCACGGGGTCCGAGACTGCGCTGGCGAGCCAGGCGATCACAGCCAGCCCCTCCGACTCCGATCCGCGCACGTCCCATCCGTCGGAACATCATGCCCCACAGGGCGGGACATGCCGCAACGACCTCAAGGCGCCAGCCGTACAGCCCGGGCTACACGGGAAAACGTCGCGCAGAACGCGACGGATCGCCCTTCAGCTTTCGGCGCCAGCTCGGGTACTCTGCGCCGAACACGGCGCTGACGTGCCCTTCGTGCGCCTGGACGACATAGCCGCCTGCGGTTACCTCGAACGGCTGACTGGTACGCCCCATCCAGTCGTACGGCCCGCCGGCCTGCGGGTCGAACCAGTCGGGCAAGGCGAACGACGACACCGAGACCGCTGTTCCACCGACGGTGATGGTATAGCTGTCGGCCTCGACGGGATCGGCGACTTCCAGTGCGACGATGGTCCCGTCGCCGCGATCCGCCCACAGGTTGCACCGCGGGTCGATCAGCGTTTCGAGCACCTCATGCGACAGCACGGAGGACACGGACAGCCCCCCGGACAGCACCGTGCCGCCGTTGTCGAGCACGGGGCGGGCGAACGCCCGCCCGTACACATGCTCACCCTGATCCTCGGTGTGCCAACCGAGGGCATCGGCCTGATCGGGATCATCCAGGATCGAGATGACCCACGCGCCAGGCGGGGCATCCTCGGCCGAGCTTGCGTACACAACGGGGACGGGGAGGAGTCCCCATGCGGGGGCGGCGTGTCTGCGGATCTGGGCCGCGCAGGCACGTGTCATCAGCCGGGCGTCCACGGCTGACACCAGTGTGGATTGGTTCACTACAGTGATCATTGCTCTCCTGGTGGTGGCCGGCTGTAGTTACTCGGGGAGCGCGCGGATGAAACAGCCCCTGGCGTCCAGGAGGTTGCGTAGCCCCGCCGCCAGCTCTGGGCCGCCAGGGAGCGCACGCACCAAGTCGCGCGCCAGCTGCCCGATGGGTGCCGCCACGTCACGGATGTGTTCGGGCAGGTGCGTGTACTCAAAGGGGGCCAGCAGGCCCGCAACTTCCGGATGCCGGTCCGCGAACTCATCCATCGTCTCCATGGGCACATCATCCACGCTGTCCCGGCAGGCGGGATGGGCAGTCCACGG
>NZ_CAKJTP010000240.1:0-3896 GCF_917627335.1 Protofrankia sp. CiT1
TGGACGAACTTCCGGCGGCGACCACTAAGGATCAGAAGGTTGGGACATGATCGCGCTCATCCAGGTCGCTGCAAGCGCGGGGTAGACGCGGCGTCGCCCGACTACCGGGCCGCGTCTGAACTGCATTTCCCGGACATACAGCTCGCCGGTTCGGCGCGGACGACCTGGGGCAGAGCCCCGTCCAGTCCCGTGGCAGGCTGGACCTCATGCAGATCGGCGCCGTCTACCCGCAGATCGAGCTCGGAGGAGATCCGGGCGCCGTTCGGCGGATTGGGAGAGCGGTCGAGGACCTGGGCTTTGCGCACCTCCTCGCCTATGACCATGTGCTCGGTGCCATGCACGCTGATCGAACGCCTCGGCTGCCGGGGCCATACACCGAGCAGGACCCGTTCCACGACCCGTTCGTGATGTTCGCCTACCTGGCCGGCATCACCGAGCGCGTCAGTTTCGCCACCGGGATCCTGATCCTTCCGCAGCGTCAGACAGCGCTTGTGGCACGGCAAGCGGCCGATGTTGATCTCCTTTCCGGCGGCCGGCTACGCCTCGGCGTGGGAGTCGGCTGGAACCACGTCGAGTATGAGGCCCTCGGCCAGGACTTCCGCACCCGCGGGGCCCGGCAGGAGGAGCAGATCGAGCTGCTTCGCCGGTTGTTCACCGAGCCTGTCGTCGACTTCTCCGGCCGTTTCGACCGAATTGACAGAGCCGCCCTCGTGCCGAAGCCGGTGCGGCCCATCCCGATCTGGCTTGGTGGATCTGGTGAAGTGGCCTTCGAGCGGGCTGCCCGACTCGCGGATGGCTTCATCTTCTTCGGTGGCGGTGGCGTCGACCACGCCGTCGATGCCTGGACACGGCTGCGTGATCGCGTGCGCGGCCTGGGCAGGTCGGTCGAGGACTTCGGCGCTGACTACGTGGCGGTTCCGCGGGGCGGCATCGGCGACCTCACGGCGCAGATCGATGCCTGGCGCGAGGCAGGTGGTACCCATGTCTCGGTGGCGACGATGGGCCGCAACCTGGACTCCGTCGACGGCCACATCGACTACCTCGCCTCGGTCGCAGACGCACTCGGCTTGTCGTGACCGGTGCCGCACCGGCGCCACGTGCCAGCGAAGGCATCACCGCTCCACCACCACGGTCTCAACGCGCTCGGCATCCCGTGGGGGCCGCCGAGCCAGAAGGGGTACGGCGAAGTCAAGCCGGCAACCATCTTCAACGGCGGAGACCCGACCGGGCTGGTGACAGATATGGCCTGGCTGTCGTGGGAAGGCGGGACTGCGATCGGGATCAGGCGTCTCCGAATACGTTGTGCTCCAGGCCAGATCACGGCCGACGGCAAGGAGGCCAGGGCCGCCGTCGTCGCCTTCGACCTGGGGATGCGCGGCGGGAAACGTATGCACCAGAAGATCGAGTGTTTTTTCCTGAATACGGCCAGCGGTTCGACCCGAACAGTTACATCAACATCCGCACCGGGGAATACCACAACAGGTGATACCGCTGACATTTCAGCGGTATCGGCCGTGCGGATCGTCGGCTCACTCAACCCCATCGTCTCCGACATGTCCCGGTTGCCTGCGGCGAACTGTTCGCTCCGCGCGGCCGCGGTGCATCCGCAGACAGGATAAATCTCGGTTACCCAAATCAGTCATTCCTCAATAAGCATACATTGTGAGCGGTCAAACCTTCGACTGAGCCGCCATGCACCCCGGCCGAGGTAATCTGGGCCCCGGGCGGAGCGAGTGAGTCTCTGGATGGGGTGTTATGGAGAAGCTGCAGTCAGATTCGGCTGTTCCTCCTGTTGGTGTAGAGCGAACGCGTAGGTCTTTTGTCGCGAGCGGCATCGCGGCTGTCGCCCTGAGCGGGCCGCTAGGGTCGTGGGGGCCGCGAGGCTCCGTATTCGCGGCCAGGGAAGCGCGTAACGTCGATGGAGCCTGGAGAACGCTGGCGCGCAGCATTTCAGGGCCTGTGCTGCGTCCAGGTGATCCAGGCTTCGCCGAGCTGGCGCTGCCCTACAACCTGCGGGCGGCGTCGGTCCTGCCGGCCGGAATCGCGCGCTGCCTGAATGCCCCTGATGTGGCTGAGGCGATCAAATGGTCCCGCAGGTACGGCTTTCCGCTGGTCGCACGGTCGGGCGGTCATTCATCGGCAGATTTCTCAGTGACCCGCGGCCTGATGATCGACACCAAGCTTATGAATCAGGCGCAATTTGACGGGCGTACCGGTGTTGCTACGATCGGCGGCGGCTGCCTGAATGCTGACGTATATCGTGCGCTGCGCCAGAATGATGCCACCATCACGCACGGGCGTTGTCCGACAGTCGGCGCCGCCGGGTTTCTGCTGGGCGGAGGGATCGGATTTAACATACGGCGGCTGGGCGTTGCCGTCGACTCATTGGTCGCCAGCCAGATTGTTACTGCCGATGGTGAGATAGTGCCGGTCAGCGAGGACGAGAACGGCGATTTTTTCTGGGCGTGTCGGGGTGGGGGTGGTGGCAACTTCGGTATTAATACCTCGTTCTCCGTGCAGACCTCTCCCGCGCCCGCCTCCGTCACGGCCTCTCGCTTGATCTGGGACGCGAAGGCGGACACTGTGCTGCCGGCCCTGCTCGCCGCGTTGGAAGACTCGCCGACCAGTCTTGGCAGCTGGACCACCGTGACTGGGGTCACGCCGAAGGAACTAGCCGCGGGACAGGACGTATCGGTGGTCTTCGAGGGACAGCTCGTCGGCCCGCCCACAGAGTTGGCCAAGATCCTCGCCCCAGTTTACACCGTGGCGCAACCGGCACAGTCGACGATCGAGGAGCTGGGCTACTGGGACGCGCAAGAGAACTTCTTCTCTGACACCCCGCAACCAACCGAGTTCCAGAACCGCTCCCTCTACTTCTTCGGACCTGTCCGTCCCGAAGCGATCGAAACGGCCCTTTACTGGCTGCGGCGATGGCCGGGGACATCAATCTACGCGAACCTGTCATTTTTGCAGACCGGCGGCCAGGCCAGCACGGTTCCCGCCGACGCCACCGCATTCGTCCATCGCGACAACAACTGGTTCATGTTGTGGTACCTGAAGTGGAGCGGCAGCGATTCTGTCGACAGCGTCGAGGCCAACCTCGCATGGCTCGGCGACTTCTACGACGCGATATCACCCTATGCCATCCCGCAGGCATATCAGAACTTTCCCGACCCTTCATTGACGGACTTTCTTCAGCAGTACTACGCGACCAACCTTCGACGACTCGAGAAGATAAAGGCGGCGGTCGATCCACATCGCGTCTTCAATTTTCCGCAAGCGATCCCACCCGCCAGCGGGAGGGACATCGGAAGGATGCGCCCGACCGGGCCCGACTGGAAAGGTCGCCCGGAAGACATCCCCCGCGCGAGGACATCGTGACGGCTGCGGACGAGCCGGCCGCGTCCTGATCGCGGGAGTGGGTTCCGGCGCCGGCTCGGGTGGAATAGGGGCGTCGGCGGGTTGGTCGCCTCGTCAGCTGGCCAGGGAAGTTCGGTGAACGCTTCCGCGAGTCAACGATCCTGACCGCTCCGGCCACCCGGGCCATGTCGTCACCGGCCGCGACGGTACTCGCTGGTCTGCGGGTGAACGAGGCCCGCTACTTCAAGAACAAGTATGGCCACGTCTTCACGGTCGAGCCCGTGAGCAACGCCGGGCCGACCATCGACTGGGTGAGCCGGATCCTCACAGAAGAACGCGGCATCGTCATCTCCGCTCGCCCGCTCGAGGCGACCGCATTCCAGGTCGAGAACATTCGGATGGCATATGTCTTCTACGAGAACGGCCTGTCGATCAATGTGATGTACACCGTCGACGACCTCGGGAAACGGGCGGTTGGGTTCAAGCTCTCCGACGGGATGGAAATCCCCGCGGAACTCGCCTCGTTCAAGTTCGCC
>NZ_CAKJTP010000241.1:0-3876 GCF_917627335.1 Protofrankia sp. CiT1
CGGAGACCGCGCAGGCCGAGGAGGGTTTCCGGCTGCTGCGGCTACTGATTGACCATGAACGCTGGGATGAGACCGACACTCTTACCGGGCTTCGGCTGGAGGCCGCTCAATGGGCGGTGAGCCCGCCGGAACGGGTCTGAGAGGTCCTGTCCGGCGTGCTTGTCCCAGGCGGCCGGAGCGCGGGTAGGATCATGAAAACCGTGAGGGTGGCGTACCTGGCCGCGGCTGGCAGAACATCCGGCCGGGACATATGGGTGAGCAGCGCGTACTGGCTGCATGCGCCTAGCAGAACCGCGGCGGCGACCTCGGGCTCGACGTCCCGATTGATTCGGTCGAGCTGTTGTTCCTGCGCCAGATAGAACGCCACGCCAGCATGGACCGCGGACAGATCCCGGCGATCGGTGACGAGTCTCGTCCGGACCGCCGCGTGCAGCTCGGTGTCGGTGAACAGTCCTCCGGCCAGCGGTAGATACTGTGCGAAGAAAGTGATTGCGGACCGTGACAGCTCCTCGAGGTTGCCCTGTACCGTCCCCCGGCCGATACAAAACCTCAGCTGGTCGAGAGCGCTGTCGAGGGTTGGTAGCCCCTCCAGCATCACCGCGGTGATGAGGTCCGTTTTGTCGGTAAAGTGATTGTAGATGCTGCCCACGGCCACGCTGGCTTCGCGCGCAATCTCCTTGGACGTCGCAACGGCCAGCCCGCGCGTGCGAATAACCTGGGCCGCCGCTTCGATGAGCCTGTGTCGCATGAGCTGACGTGGCACCCGTCGCCTCCGTTTTCCCCCGTCAACGACGGCTACTCGGTCGCTGTACCAGACCTTGGAGGATAGGAGAGGATGGCCCGGAAAATATTATCGCCGGACAAAACGATGGTGTCCGGGACGTGAACGTCGTTCGCGAAACCGCGATCAGGCGAACCTGGCCGATGTTCAGGGGCTCGTCAAAGTCGCGGTGATGGAACTATAGCAGATCGTGATGTAAGTCCAGGCCGGGGCTGAGGTTCTGTTCGTCGCTGCCGATGGTGGGATATGCTGGCTGTTTTCGTTGGCTGCTATGGTGACGCAAGTGTATCTGTGAGCAGAACCGGCGCTAAGAGCGCCCGGCAGTAAGGGCGTGGATCAAGGAGTGGGGCTGGGGTGCGTGTATCGCGAGGCGGCGGAGGGAGTCACCCTGGTGTTGGGTGGCGACCGAGTCACGCCGGCGGAGTTCCGGAAGGTCGTGCCTGACGCAGCACTGGAAAAGGCAAGGGAGTGCGGGGCACCGCGCGCGTACCTAATCGCGCCCCCTGACGGGGTCAATAGTCACCCCTCCTAATCTACAGCCCTGCCCCTCTCAACGTAACACCGGCACCACGGGCCCAGCGCCGTCGACGTCTCTGTGCCCTCGCCCATTTGAACCGCATGCATCCGGGGAAATCATTTGATGGCCTGGGCCAGCACGTCGAGGCTGTTGGCGCGCGCCCACCGCACCGACGTGGCGTCTTGCAAAGCGTGTATGAGCCGCCGGGCAAGCCGTTGCGAAACGAACCACTCCGGCGCAACCTGGTGGACACCGGCCAGCGTTTTTGCCGCTCCGGCGTAGCCCTTGGTGGCAAGCTGCGCCTCCGCCACCGTGAGCAAATACCGCTGCCACGTGGTTTCCCGGATTGCTTTGCCCCGGCGCACCCTGCGTGCGAGGAACAGCGCCCGGTCCGCCTCACCCATGACCATCGCGTTTTCAACCTCGATGGTGTCAACGGTCGTGGGGCCGAAAGCAGCCCAAAAGCTGCTCACCGTCATGTAATCGTTGCGGAGCCGCCCGGCAACCTCTTTGGCCGTAGCTAGATACCCAGAACTGGCCGCCGGTCGGTTATTGCGGGCTGCCGACGAACTGGCGCGGGTGAGCAATCGGCCGTATTGGGCGAGGTGGATTTCTGTAACCTCGCCATGGGGTTCAATGGCCTCTGCCATGAAAAGCGCCGTATCCTCGGCATCGTCCAACCGTGCCTGACGGGTAAAGTTCCAGGCGATGTTATCGGCGGCACTTGCCCGAAGCAGTTCATCCCCGGCACCCTCGGCCGCCCGGATTGCGCGTTCCGCCGCGGTGATTGACAAATCCTCCCGTCGGAATTGCAGGAGAACCAGTGACGCCATGAGGTAACTGCGAGCCGCCAGCCGTTGCCCGACGACGGCAAAGTCTCCCGTGGCCGCACCCGCGGCGGCATCCGCCGCGATCAGAAGTCCGGGCGCAAGCGCCAACGCATCTTTGTACCTGTTCGCCTGGTACATCCGGGTTAGCTCGATAAGCCCTTGCCTGACATCCCCAATGTTTGGCGCGTCGCCCCCAGGAGGGCTGACCGGCACCGGCACCAGCACCCGGCGCAGCGCCGCCAGGTCTGCGGTGTCGCCGTTGTCATCCCGGTCAAGAGGGCCACCGTAGGACAGAAGATCGGAGGTGGTGACGCCCAGCACGCGGGCAAACGAATGGAGGGTAGGAAGGCTGACCGCATCCCGGGCACCCCGTTCCAACTTCCGGACCGTGGTGAGACTGACGCCGGCGCGCTCCGCAAACTCATCTTGGGTGAGGACAGCCCGGACCCGTAGCTCTGCGACCCGTTCACCAAGGCTTTCAGCCATAGGCCAAGAGTACCGACTTCCGTGGTGGGAGGGGCGCACTGGGTAATACTGCCTAACGCTTCATAGAAACTCGGCCGCCTGCGGCCGGGGTTGGTGGTGCTCCTGGGGTCACCTCGCGGCGAGGTGACCCCATTGGCATCTGTGCGCAACGTGGCAACTACACCACGATTCGTCCCAGGCTCCCGCTGCCTGCGAGGTACGGCCCTGGGCGACGGGAGCCCACCAGCCCGCAGGAGGCAGACGAGAGGGCAGAGCGATGAGCACGAAGCCGGCGGCCTACGGCTACATCAGCGTTGAGGGTGAAGACGAAGCCGAAATTGGCCGCCTTCAAAATACGGTGACGCTGCATGCCATCACCGAAGGTCTCAGTCTCGAAGAAACATATGTTGACCGTAATATCCCGCTCGCCCAAGTGAGCGGCCGCCCGGCGCTCATGACGGTGCTAACGCTCGTCAATGAAGGCGAGGGCGTCTACGTCATCGTTCCGAACCTGGACGCCATGTCGAGAGCATCCGGTGTCCGCGGGGCCATCACTCTTGAAATCTTCCAGGCGGGCGGACATTTGCAAATTGCCAGCGGGGAGAGGAGCGATCGCCTTCCTCTCCGCAGACCCGGAACCTCATACGCGGTCCCTGTGCTGCGTGAGCGTGGCGCGTAATTGGGCATCTATCATGGCCGGCGGCGACCCCGGAAGTCAGCCAGCCGCGTTCCCATCCCTTACAGAGGAGGTGACCGTATGGACGACTGGCCCAGCCTTTCGCGCACATACTCCATGGCACTTCCCCCAACAAGCCCGCCCCTCCAGCGACATGGGAGCGGTCTTGTTGCTCTTTAGCCGCCAGTGGTCTTGTGATTTAGGGAACTCGGGTTTCCGACACTTGAAAATGACCGGCCACACCGCAATTTTGCGATCCATCAAGGAGCTTGTTTCACGGGGTGACGGAACATAGCAGGTTATGAGGTAAGCCCAGGGCTGGGCTGGGGATGCCGGCGGGTGCTCCCCAACGGCGCGTGGACCACCCGCCGGTTACGTGACGTGAAGGGCTTTGCGGGGTGCCGGGGCGTGACACGCGCTCTGCCGTATTGCATGGTGGCGCCCACGTTGGGCTGAATCGGCTGGCGCCCGAGCGGCGGGAAGCGGTCTTCCTTGAAATTGTTGTCCCGCGCGTCCGGTGGCTTTGCGCGGGCCTCGGCCGCCGGGCACACGATAGTGGTTCTTGTCGCGGGCCCGGCGGTCTCGGGAAACTCCCGCCGGCACTAGT
>NZ_CAKJTP010000242.1:0-3869 GCF_917627335.1 Protofrankia sp. CiT1
AGGGAATACAAAGCATTTCCCGTGAGGTCGGCGTCGGCTCCCTGGAGCTAACCAAGGGTATTTACAGCATCGAGTCAGACGGCTACCACGGTGCGCGGGCATTGACGGTCCTGAAAGCTGCGGCAGAGGGCGCCCGGACGGGCATGGCGGACATGGAAACCGTGTCCGTCGGCCTGATGACCGTGATGCGGTCCTACGAAATACCCGTCCAGGACGCGACAAAGACAACATCACTGCTCGTGGAAACTGTCGCCCACGGCGGCGTTCGACTCCAAGACATGGCGATGGGCCTGAAGACCGTCGCGCCCATCGCCAGCGCTTTGCACGTTCCCCTGGCGGAAGTATCCGGCGCGATGGCGACCATCACGTCAGTCACGCATGACGCGGCAACCGCGGGGACCGGCCTGCGGTTCGTGCTGAACTCCCTGGCCGCACCGGCGGGGCCGGCACGGAAAGCCTTGGAGAGCGTGGGGCTAGCCGCCGAGGATGTTCAGCAGAGCCTGAGCAGAAAAGGTCTTATCGCAACACTGCAACTTGTCGAACAGCACATTGGTACGACGTTCCCGAACAATGCCGCCCAGCAGGTCGCCGCACTCCAGAAGATCACTGGCGGTACACGGGGGTTCACGGCGGCTGTGCAGCTGACCGGGCCGCACATGCAAGAGTTCATCCACAACACCGATGCGATCACCGCGGCGACGAAAAAAGCCGGTGACAACGTCGCGGGCTGGGATGTGGTGACCACCACATTCAAGTTCCAAGTCGACAAGCTGAAAGCGCAGCTCCAGGCGTTCGGCATCCAAGCCGGGGCGTTTTTCCTCCCGTTCCTGACGAAAACACTCCAGGGCCTGCAATTTGTCGGCAGCTGGATTGTCCGGGGGCTGAGCGGGCCGATGCACGATGCGCTACGGGTGTGGCGATTCTCGATCGATGGACTCCGGAGAATCTGGGAGCCGTTCGCCGCCGGGTTTTCTCGCGGGCCACTGACGGGCCTAGCCGGCTGGGAGCAGGGTTTCGCTCGGCTGGGCCGGGCGATGCGCCGCGTGGTGGACGTCGTGGAGGCGGTGGTCGCACGAATTCGTGCGGCGGTCTTCCGGGAGGGGAGGCGTCTGTTCGGCGCGGGGGCGCACATAGCCGGAGATCTGGTCAATGGCCTCGGGATCGGGATCAGTACAGGTAACTGGGGCCTGTTCACCGAGGCCATCAAGCACGGCATCAAGGGGCAATCAAGGAGTCCGTCCGGGTCGCTCTCAGCATCGGCGGACATCTGGTCGCGGCGTTTCGCGCGGTGAACTGGCACGCCGTCGCGCATGCGATCTTCGGGGGGATTTCGGCGGCGATCCACGGCGTGTTCGCGGGCGGGCGAGCCGTCGCACGGGCAATCGCCCGCGTGGACTGGGGTGCAGTCGGGCACAGCGTCGCCCATGCGATCGGGCACGGCATCGAGGTGGGTCTCACCACCGTGGTCCGGGTGGAGCAGGCCATAGCGCGGATGGTGCGGCGGGTGGACTGGAGGCAGGTCGCCACCGAGATCAGGGATGGTTTCCGGCGGGCCATCCACGGCATCGGCAACCTGTTCGGGCAGGTAGGGAGAGAAGCGGGCAAGGGCGCAAGTATTTTCGGTGGGATCGATTGGAAAAAAGAAGGCAGGAGTCTGTTCGACGGCATCACCAGGGCCATTGATTTCATCAGCACGCAGACAGGAAAAATCGCCGATAAGGTCGCTAATGTTCTGAATAAGGTTCCCTGGAAGCGCATAGGGCATCTGATCGGCCAGGCGATCGCCGCGTCCGTCGGCGTCGCAGTGTTCGACAGTGCCGTTATCGCGACCCTGCTGATTGAGATCGTCAGGAAGATGCCGTGGAAGAAGATCACAGATGCGATCTTCCACATGATCTGGGATCTGGGGAACGGCATCATCGAGGGGTTCGCCGAGCTGATGGGATCCCTGGCATGGGCCGCGACGAAAAGAGCGGCTCAGGTCATCGTCGACGCGTTCTGTAGCTTTTTCGAGATCTCCTCGCCATCGAAGGTGATGTACCGGCTCGGCGGGAATGTCGTCGATGGTCTCGTGAACGGGATCGTGGATTCCGCTGTCGGGATCTGGGGCCGCGTCTCTCGCTTCGGTACCGACATCCTGAACGGCATGCTTGACCTGTTCGGCGTGCGGTCCCCGTCGGTGGCGATGCATGCCATCGGAGCCGATATCACTCAAGGGCTGATTAACGGAATCCTCGACGTCGGTATCGGGATCTGGAGCCGGGTATCCCGCATCGGTACCGACATTCTCACCGGCATCCGTGAACTGTTCGGGATCAGCTCCCCCTCCACGGTGATGCACGGCATTGGTGGCGACATCACCCAGGGTTTGATCAACGGCATCGTCGACGCCGCAGCGGCAATCCCTGGCGCAGTGGGATCGATCGGCCGATCCATCGTCGACGGAGTCAGGAATTTTTTCGGCATCCACTCCCCCTCCACCGTGATGCACGAGCTCGGCGGGCACATCGCGACCGGTCTGATCCACGGCATCCTCGACAGCGGCCAGGGCATGGGATCGGCCCTCGATCGCATTTTCTCCGGGGCGCTGCGAGACCCGTGGGGATGGCTGGTATCCCACGTCGACGACCTGGGCTCCATCCTGGACAAGGTCCCCGGCCTGACGGGCGCGTTCATATCCCGGATCAGCTCGGGCGCTCTCGGTGGCCTGGAACACATGGGCTCTCGGATCTGGGGCAAGCTGTTCGGTGGCGACGACGGCGGTGGCGGGAATCTCGGTGGCGTGATCGCCGCATCCCTGGGAATCGGCGGATTCCCGCAGTCATGGGCGCAGGCCATGCGGCAGATCATCGCCCGGGAATCCGGCGGCAACGCCACAGCGGTGAACCCCATCAGCGTCGGCGGGGAGCACGCTACGGGCATCGCCCAGATGCTCCCATCCACGTTCGCGGCGTACGCCCTACGCGGCCACGGGAACATCTTCTCCGCGCTGGACAACCTCCTTTCATCCGAGCGCTACATTGCCGCCCGGTATGGATCACCAGATCGTATCCCCAACCTGTGGACAGGGAATTATCTGGGATATGACTCCGGAGGAATCCTGCCACCCGGCCGCAGCCTCGTCATCAACAAGACGGGACTAGGTGAACCCGCGGCGGTATTCAACCGCGAGCAATGGTCGACACTGCACAGCCTGGCCGGCGGACGCGACGGAGGAAACGCGGCAGACATGATCGGCGCCATTCACGTCTACATCGGCGACAAGGAGATCAGCGACATGGTGGACGTGCGAATCGCCGCCAGCAACGGCCAGGTGGTCCGTCGCCTGACTGGCGGCGTGAAACGGAGGTGACAAATCATGCCCGGTAGCATCACCGCCACCGTGGACGCCACCCTGGCCCGCGTTCACCTCGTCGTCACCTGGACCGGCGGGGCAACATCAGTCACGGTCACCCGACTGACCAGTAGCACTCCAACCACTCCGGTTCGCAACGGCGAACCCGGCCTGCTCACCGCAGGATCCTGGCAGGAATACGACTACGAGGCGCCACTGGACATCCCGGTCTACTACCAGGCCACCGACGGCTCGGCCACCGCGGTCAGCCCTATCATCACCGTGCCATCGGACGGCCTGTACTGGCTGCGATCCCCCGGCCGGCCGGCCCTGAACATCACAGTGGAACCGCTAGAGGACCACGCGTCCGCGATGACCCGGGAGCTCACCCAAGGCGTGTTCCGCATCCTGGGCCGGGAGGACCCCGTCGTTGTCTCCGGGCGGCGGTACGCGCCCACCAGCGTGCTGAAGTTCGTCACCCGTACTGACGACGACCGGCGGAAAATGCGGGCGATCCTCGACGACGGACAGACCC
>NZ_CAKJTP010000243.1:0-3859 GCF_917627335.1 Protofrankia sp. CiT1
ACCCTGGCCCGCCTGCCGCGCGGCTCCGCCACCTCCCGCGGCGTCGCGGCGGGCCGCGCGGCAGCCGCCCGGATGCTCGCCGAGCGTGCCGGTGACGGCCTGGATCCCGCATCGGTGAACACGCCGTTCACTCCGCCCTCGGACGCTCCTGGGATCTGGCGGCCCACCCCACCGGGCTTCAACCCGGCCGTCCAGGCGGGACAGGGTAGGGCGCGGCCATTCCTGCTCGACCGGGCCGACCGGTTCCGCCCCTCCCCGCCACCCCCGCTGACATCCCCGCAGTACGCACGGGACTTCGCCGAGACGAAGGCGTTCGGACGACTCGACAGCACCGTCCGCACCCCCGACCAGACCAGCGTGGCGCTGCTCTGGCAGCCGGCCGCCCTCGCTAACTGGACCCAGATGCTGCGCCAGGTTCTGGCCGCGGGTGTACCACGGTCAACGGGGGACCGCGCCCGCCTGCTCGCCACGTTCCACGCGGTGACCGCAGACGCCTACATCGCCGTGTACGAGGCTAAGTACGTCTACCTCCGATGGCGCCCGGTCACCGCCATACACCTAGCCGCCATCGACGGTAACCCCGACACCCGGGCCGATCCCACCTGGACCTCGCTGTTCCCACCCCCGGACAACTCCGAGTACCCCAGCGGCCACAACGGCTACACCGGCGCGGCGGTCACCGTGCTCACCGAACTGCTCGGGCCGCAGCCGCCGCGTCCTCTCACGCTCACCGCCGCCACCGCCCCGGGCTTCACTCGGACGTACACCTCCTGGACCCAGGTGGCCGAGGACGTGCTGAACGCACGGGTCTGGGCCGGCATCCACTTCCGCACCTCCGACCGGGCCGGGCTCCGGCTGGGATTGCAGGTCGCCCGGTTCGATCTGGCGCGGGCCGGCTGGTAAGGCACATCGCCGAACTCGCCGACCCGGTGCACCGCGGGCTGCCGAAGGATGAAAAGGGATACGTCCAGCCGGCGGCGATACGCCGAACGCGCTTACCTCAAACGTTCGCGCAGATAACGGGCCAGATCGGGGTTCAAGTTCCATCCCCTCACCTCCACGAGCTGGCCCGCTGTGGTCGCTGAACTCCGTTCAGCTTCCCTGCGGGCCGCATTGTCTGCCCTGGGGACGACCCCAGGACCCCCCGATGCCGAGCTTCGCTCGGCGGGCGGGCGTGTTCGAGTAACCGGGATGAAGGTCCACGCGTTTCCGCTGGTAGAGAGCCAGATCGCGATTTCTGGATCTTGCAAAAGGATCGCGAATGAGCTGCTTGAAAGCCTGACTCAACGCTGGTGGCCCAGCCCGTTTTGACGTAATGACTGCGTCAAACTATCGTCAATGCATGCTCTACCCCACGCCAGCCCTCAGACCTGCCGACGATCAGGTGCTCAGCGAGATCGACGGCATGCGGGATGCACTGCGGCACCAAATCCAGACCACGCCGTCGAAATGGACTGAGGGACTCCGGAAGTTCCTGACCGCCGATGCCGTCGCGGCCTCGAACTCCATCGAGGGCTTCAAGGTATCCACGATCGACGTCCAGGATCTGATGGATGGCGAGCGAGATGTTGAGGTTTCGGACGAGAACCGGGAGGAGACCCTCGCCTATCAGCGAATGATGACGTATATCCAGACGCTCCACGATGCCGAGGACTTCAGCTACAGCAAAGGCATACTCAACGCTTTGCACTGGATGCTGCAAGGCCACCGTCACACCGTGCGCAAGCCAGCCGGCCAGTGGCGCCGGGGCCCCGTCTACGTCACGGACGCCCGCGACCCCAGCATCGCGGCCTATACAGCCCCGGACGCCGATGTCGTCCCGGCGCTGATGAAGGAACTTATCGACCGGCTCAACGCCGACGACGGCACCCACCCGCTGGTGCGAGCATCCATGGCACATCTGCACCTTGTGTCCATCCACCCCTGGGCCGACGGGAACGGCCGGATGTCCCGTTCGCTGCAGACGCTCATGATCGCCCGCGAAGGTGCCCTCGCCCCGGAGTTCTCGTCCATCGAGGCGTGGCTCGGCCGCCCCGGCAACACCTGGGAGTACTACCGCGAACTCGCCGACCGGGGCCCCACGTACCGTCCCGACCAGGACGTCTCCAGCTGGATCCGCTTCAACCTGACCGCCTACCACCAGCAGGCCCAGACCGTTCAAGGCCGCCTCGACCGCTCCGGGCGGGTATGGCGCGCACTCTCCGAATTCACCGAGAGCACCGGTCTGGAAGAGCGAGTGGTCACCGCCCTGCACGACGTGGCCATGGCTGGACGTGTCCGCCGCTCACGGTACGAGCACGCCGAGGGCCTGAGCCTGCAGCAGGCGCAACGCGACCTCCGCGACCTCACCACCGCCCAAGTCCTAGAACCGGTCGGCCGAACCCGGGCCCGCTACTACACGGCAGGCCCCCGCTTCCCTCGGCCGGCACTTGACATCGCGCGCACGCCCATGACCTTGAGGAATCCATACACCAGCTGACAAGGCGCCGCGGGCTGCCGACACAACCACCGGTAGACGCCAGGACGGGACTGTCAGAAGATTTTCCGGTAACTACCAGCAAGGGGGCCTTCGCCTGCGGAAACGGCCCGCTGGCGCTGGGTGTTACACCGTTGCTCGGGCACTCCCGCATGCTGGTGCAGACCTTGGTCATCGTCTGGTATGCCCTGCACGGCTAGCAGCCCGAGGACGTGCTCGCCCGCCGGCTCGCTGAGCCGTGGTAGGGCAGCAAGACCGAACCATCCTTCGAAGACATGATCGTCAAGCTGCGCAGAACCTTGATCGCAGCCAGATTTACCGCGGTTCGCCCAGGTCACGTGGACCCCGATCTATTACGGGACTACTCCCTGGCCTGCGCCGCAGCCGCCGCATAGGTGCGAAACACGAGAGGTATGAATAAAATCGGGACACCTTCACGACCTTCCGGCCATGCGTGTTCCGCTGGTGTCAGGTTGTCGCCGGCTATGCGCCAGAGGGCGTCGATCCCAGCTGGCTGAGGTCGAGTTCGACCTCGCGTCCGCCTTGGAAGGTGACCACGATCCGCACGTGGCCGCCGATGGCTTCCAGGTAGGCCCGCAGGGTCGACAGCAACAGGTCGTGCCGCTGCTCTGTCTTCGCCACGGCCGCCTGGCTGACCCCGAGCTGCCGGGCGAGTTCGGTCTGGGTGAGATCCGCCGCCCGTCGAATCGCGGAGAGTCCCATAGCGTGGGCGCGGTCCGCGTCACGCATCTGTGCGCGGGCGGACTCTACCTGGTCGGCGAGGTCGGCCCTCTCGCGAAGGCGCCGGACCCGTTCGTCGCCGGAGACGAACGTCTCGGTACTGCGGCTGGTCGTCATGTGCCCTCCTGTCCGTGCTCGCGAAGCCACTGGTCCACAAGCACCTCGCCACGGACGGCCGCGCTGGAGTACCAGACGTCGCCGTGCTTGGCCTTGTCGAAGCCGACAAGCGCGAACGGTCGCCTCGTCCGGGAACCAGCAGACGATCCGTACGGCGACCTGCTTGTCGAAGGGATGGCTGATGCGCCACAGTTCGTGCCGGCGCGCTTGGCGTATGCGCTTGAACGTCGCCGAATCGTCGACCGGCTTCTTCTCAAGGTCCTGAAGCTCGGCGAGCATGGCGGTGGTCCAACGCAGCGCCGGGCCGCCTTGCTCCTCGATCCCACTGAGCCACCGGTCGAACTCGCGGGACCAGTCGATCAGCACCGGCTCGGTATAACCTCAAGTTCATACCTTCGCGTTTGGTAGCGAATTCCCAGTCGCCGGGCATGCCTGCGGCCTCCCGTCGGGCGGGGTCGGCGGCCCAGGAGCCGGGGACGTGGAGTTCCCGGCCGGCGTAGGCGTGGCCGAGGTCGGAGGCATAGG
>NZ_CAKJTP010000244.1:0-3835 GCF_917627335.1 Protofrankia sp. CiT1
CCTTCCCATTCGGGACCTCGTGACAAAGGCCGGCGACCTGGTGCTGGCCGCCCGCCCCTGCTGGGCGATGTCTCCACTGGTCGTGAGCCAGCTGCTGCCCGCGCAACGCCTGTTTGACGTCGTCATCTTCGACGAGGCAAGCCAGGTACGGCCGGCGGACGCGATCACTTCGATCATCCGTGGCCACCAGCTCGTGGTCGCCGGCGACCCGCACCAACTTCCGCCGACGACATTCTTCGCCCGGTTTCTCGCCGCCGGTGACGAGCAGGCCGGTGGCGGCTCCGACGGAACTGGCGACGACGACAGCGACAGCGCGACGAACACTGGAGACTTCGAGTCGATTCTGGATGTCCTGCAGACGCTACTGCCCAGCCGACGACTGCAGTGGCACTACCGCAGCAAGGACGAACGACTCATCACGTTTTCCAACGTCCACATCTACGACAATGATCTGATCACTTTTCCCGGTGTGCTGACCGGGACGCCCGTCGAGCACGTCCTGGTCGACGGGCGGCTGTCCCCGGGCCAGCAGGCCCCGGCACCCGAGGAGGTCGAGGCGGTTGTCGACTTGGTGCTGCGCCACGCCGAGCAACGCCCGACCGAAAGCCTGGGTGTCATCACCATGAGTGATAAGCAGGCGCAGCGGATCGATGCCAAGCTGCGAGCCGCCCGCGCCGGGCGTCCGGATCTCACCGGCTTCTTCTCCGAAAACCCGGACGGCATCCGGCGTCCGTTCTTCGTGAAGAACATCGAACGGGTCCAGGGCGACGAACGCGATTCGATCATTCTGAGCATCGGCTACGCCAAGGGGGTCGACGGCCGTCTCCCCCACAGATTCGGTCCACTCAACCTCGACGGCGGGGAACGACGGCTCAATGTGGCCGTGACCCGCGCACGGCGGCGGATGACCGTGGTCAGCTCCTTTTCGGACTATGACATGCACCCGGAGAAACTGCGCGCCACCGGTGCTCGCCTGCTGCGGGCATATCTGGAGTACGCCCGGCTCGGCGCCGACCTGACCGGATCGGGTCAGGCAACCGGAATTGACCTCAACCCCTTTGAGGACGACGTACTGAAGGCCCTGCAGGAAGCGGGCATACGGGTCGTTCCCCAGTACGGGGTGTCCGGTTGCCGAATCGACTTCGCCGCCGCTCATCCCGAACAGCCTGGACGTATGGTGCTGGCCATCGAAGCGGACGGAGCGAGCTACCACAGCTCGCAATCCGCACGGGACAGGGACCGCCTTCGTCAGGAACATCTGGAACGCCTCGGCTGGCGCTTCCATCGAATATGGTCGACAAGCTGGTTCCGGGACCCGATCACCGAGCTGGCGAAGGTGCAGGCGGCCTGGAAGGAAGCGGTCACCGCGGTCGACAGCGATGCACCGGCCCGACCGACCATGCCAACACCGCGAACGAAACCGGTGGGATCCACACCCGTGCCGCCGAGGCGGAAGGGAGCACGGCCACGCCTACGCGCGCGCGGCACGCCGATCGTCCAGTACACCGATTCCCAGCTCGACGCCCTCGTGCGGTGGATCCGCAGTGACGAGCTGCTTCGTACCGAGGAAGAACTGGTGGAGGCGGCCCGATCCGAACTCGGGTACGGCCGGCTCGGCCCGGTGATCCGCAGCCGGCTCACCGAAGCCGTCAGGCGGACCAACGTCGGAAACGGGACAGTCTGATGCCGGACGTGCTGGACACGGTCACCCGGGAACGGTTGGCGCGTCTTATCGTCGACCAGGACGGACCGTATGAACGGACCGGACGCGAGATCGCGGCGCTGTTTCGTCATGCGGATTGGCCGGATCCGGTGGACTACGACGGTTCATACCGGGTCCCCTGGGTCGACGAACTCCTGACATCCAGAGCCGGAGATCGGAATGCGGTCGAACGAATCCTGCGCCGGCTGTGCGACCAGCGGGAGTACGACGACCCACGATCAGCCGTCGCCATGCGGGATGCCGTCAACCGGATTCTCAACACAGACGGCCTCGCCGTGGCTTACCGTGGCGGCCAGAACATTGTTATCGACGTGAGACCATCGGCTGCCGAACCGGCGGCAAGCGCTCCAGTCGAGTTGACCGTTGACATAGCCGACTTCGTACACGACCACGCTATGGTCGGACTGCTGCGGAGTCGGCTCGGCGAAGCCATGACATGCAGAGAAAATGGCGCCTACTTCGCGGCGATCGTCACGGTGGGAAGCCTTCTCGAAGGCGTCCTGCACGCGGTGGTGCAACAACGAGACAAAATTCTGGCGGCCGAGAGCACCAGCGGAACCCGTACCGCTGCGACATCCGCGTCCGGTCGCGGGAACAGAGATCAGCCCAATCTTTACAACCTCATCGACACCGCGCACCGGTACGGACTCATCAAGCGCGACGCCAAGGACTTCGCCCAGGTCTTGCGCGAATACCGCAACTTCGTCCACCCGCGGTCCCAACTTGAACGCAACGTGCATCCGGACGCCGACCTCGCGACCATCTGCTGGAATGTCGCGATCATGACCCTCAACGACCTTGGCGCATCGCATTCGCAGACCCGGGATGGCGACCCGCGCTCGGATGGGCCGAAGTCATCCCGTTGAACGGTTACCGGGATCACGCCGCCGGACGCGGCTGCAGCGGCGGTCCGGCAGGTGACGAGGTGCGCCGTCGCAAGTAGATCTACGCCGCGTCTGCGGTGGCCCGCCAGACGGCTCCAGGTCGCCGAACGGGGTGGAAATGTCGGGATGGCAAGCTAAACTGAACATATGTTCGATACATCCGATGGATGCGCACGATCTGATGTGTGTCCACCATGTGATGCGTGCGCGGGCCCCGAGCCCATCGCCGGGTTGGATGCGGATGCCTGCCTGACCCTCATGACGACCATCGTGCGGGAGAAGGCCAGGCTGGACGCGGCGCTGATCCGTACGCAGGCCCGGTTCGTCGAGCTGCGATCCGCGGCCGGGCCGGACCCGGTGTTCAGCGAGTTCGCCGCCAGCGAGATCGCCATCGAGCTGGACCTGTCGTGCAGCGCCGCAGCCGCCCAGCTGAAGCTGGCACACACGGTGATCTACCGACTACCAGCCACCCTGGCCGCTCTGGAAGCCGGTGCGATCGACCTGGGCCGAGCGCGCGCGGTCGTCGACGCCACCGACTCGCTGTCGCAGGTCCACGCGGCCGCCGTCGAGGAGAAGGTGCTGGCCCGCGGCGGTCGAGCCAGCCACACACTGTTCCGCCAGGCCCTGCGCCGGGCTGTGCTCGCCGTCGACCCCGATGGCGCCCAGCGGCGCCACGAGAAGCAGCGCCGGGAGCGGCAGGTCCGCATCGGGCCCCTCGACGACGGCATGGCCGAGCTGTGGGCGTTCCTGCCGGCCGCCGAAGCCCAAGCCGCCTACCAGCGCATCGACGCCCTCGCCCGCTGTGCCGGCGCTCCGGACGATCCCCGGAGCATGGATGAACGCCGCGCGGACGTCCTCACCGACCTTCTGCTGGGCCGCCATCATGATTACGAACCCGTCCATATCGAGATCGGGGTGATCGTGCCTGCTGACACCCTGCTGGGGCTGACCGACGCCCCCGGCGAGCTGGCCGGCCACGGGCCGATCCCCGCCGGGCTCGCCCGCGACCTGGCCTGCGCGGCCAACGCCACCTGGCGGCGGATCCTCACCGACCCCGTCGACGGCAGTCTCCTGGATGTGAGCCGGCGACGGTTCCCCTCAGCCGCGCTTGCCCGTCACGTGCGGACCCGGGACCGCACCTGTCGGTTCCCAAGCTGCCGTAAACCCGCCGCGGCCTGCGACCTCGACCACGTCCAGCCCCATGCTGACGGCGGGACCACCGACCCGG
>NZ_CAKJTP010000245.1:0-682 GCF_917627335.1 Protofrankia sp. CiT1
ATTGCCGGTCGCTCTAAAGGTGACTGACCTTACTGCTGTCTTACGGTGACTGCGATGTTGCCGGATGTAAACGTGGTACGCATCGCGATAGTGCGACACGCGGGCTTCAGGTCGGTGACCAGACGGTATTCCCTCACTAACGTTCCTTAACACCGCTGGCTGCGTGAGACTTTTCATGATCGCGCCGCTTGGGCCTCACCGCATTTCGGCATGGCTGGCTTGCGAGGTCCGAGCCGGCCGGCGTCATCATCGATATCCGAGTCGGCAGGAAGGCCACCGTCCATGGTCAGCTGGCCTGCGCGGCAGTCTGCGCCGTCCGAGCCGCGTGCGGGCTGTTGCGGGTTCGCGGCATGGCGCCGCCTTCCACATCCGCGGCCATGAGCGCGCTCATCTGGCTCGCGATCGTCGCGGTCTGGGGTTTCGTGCTAATCCCCATGTGGTTGAGGCACCATGACAACACGCTGGAACAGCGCTCAGCTGAACGTTTCACGATGGCCATGCGAGTCCTCGCGCTGCGGAGGGCGCCGTGGTCGGGCAGGGGGTCCGCGATGCGGCCAGGCACTTCCCGGCAGGGTGCCGACCCGGCTTCCCGACCCGCGCGTCCCGTTTTCCCGGCGGAGAGCCATCCTCCTGGCGCCAGCGCATCCGGTCACGCTATGGCTGGTCACGCTATGCCTGGTCA
>NZ_CAKJTP010000245.1:1224-3528 GCF_917627335.1 Protofrankia sp. CiT1
CCTGGTCGCGCTCTGGCTGGAAAGGGCGCTGGAACCGGACGGTACGCAATGCCCGCGCCGCGGCGGAAGGCCGACGCGCAGCGGATGGCGCTGGTTCGGCTTCGCCGCCGGCGATTGTTGATCATGTTTGTCGCGGTACTGGTGACCGCGTTGCTCACCGGGTTGTTGCGTGGTCTATGGATCTTTCTCCAACTCCTGGCGGACGTCGCGTTCGTCGGCTACGTAGTCCACCTGCGCCGGGCCGCCCGAGCGGACCAACGCCTGCGAGCCTCCCGTCTGGCGCTGGACCGCCGGATCGCGGCGGAGCGGGCTGCCCGCTACGGCCGTCAGACCGCTCGCCCCAGCGCCACCGGCAGCGCGGCGGGCAGCGCGGCCGGGCCATGGGCGGCCGGCAGCGAACCGTTCCGGCTCTCCGACCCCGTCGCGGTCCATCGCGACGCCGACATCAATGATGATCTGATGAGTGCCGCCGCGGAGACGGTCGACCTCACCCAGATCGCGGCGGCTGCCGCGGCACGCGCCGGGGCAGCCGGTGTCAGCCGGCAATCGCGTGTCGTCGAAGGCGCGGTCGTCGGCAACCAGGGCGCCGACGGCGTTGGTGAGGATGTTCGTCCGGTCGACGGGCTCGTCGGCAGCGCGACGGCCACCGAGGAGAGCGTCGGGGGAGACATCGAGGGGGCCGCGCGGACCGTGGCTGGTGCCGCTGGCGACTCCGCGGACGCCGCTTACCTCGGTTACTCCCACGCCGCGACCGTCGACGCCGGATTCGAGGCCGACGGGAACGAGGATGCGGGCTGGGCCGATGCCGAGCGGGGTTCCAGCCAGGAGGCCGGGTCCGCCGGCGGCGGGCGTTCGGCGGGCCGGGCGGCGGGGGCCCGTCCGAACTCCTCCAAGCCGGGGCGGGTGCAGGTCAACCCGCCGGGGGCGCACGGTGGGCTGACCGCGGGGCCGGCGTCGGCGGCCGACCCGCGGCAGCCCGAGGCGG
This sequence comes from Protofrankia sp. CiT1, assembly GCF_917627335.1. Lineage (NCBI taxonomy): Bacteria > Bacillati > Actinomycetota > Actinomycetes > Frankiales > Frankiaceae > Protofrankia > Protofrankia sp. CiT1. The sequence goes on from NZ_CAKJTP010000245.1 coordinate 2,210, forward strand.
GAACCGAGGATCCGGACGGACTCGACGAGCTGTGGCGACGGCACGCGGTCGGCAGCTGACGGCTCGGCTGCCGGGCGCCCGTCCGATCGACGCTTGAAAAAGCGTGCTCCAGTCGTACGGCGGATGGATGTGTGCCAAAATCCACATCGTGATGGGCCACTGATGATGTCGGTGATCGCTGTTTTTGGTGGCGTCCAGATCGACAACCGAGATACCGAACCGCCTCGCTTCCGCGAACGTGATCTGCCCGACGTCGAACGGCGGACCAAGGCCGCCCTCGCGAAGCTGCGCCCACGGCTGTTGATCGGCGCGGCTGCCTCCGGAGCTGACCTGGTGGTGTTGGCCGCCGCGCGGTCGGCAGGGCTTGGCGTGCGGGTGGTGCTGCCGTTCGATGTCGACACGTTCCGGCGGACGTCGGTCCACGGCCGTGGAGCTTTCTGGTGCGCCCGGTACGACCAGCTGATCGGCTCGTTGAAGCCGTGTGAGCTGGAGATCCTCGGTGAGGTCGAGGACGACGCGGTGTACCACCGCACGAACACCCGCCTGCTCGCGCGTGCCGTACAGCTGCGGCGGACACCCGCTGAGGGCATCGTCGCGCTGGTATTGCGTCCGGTCGTTTCGCACCGCGCGTCGGTGACCGACGATCTGGTGGACAAGGCCAGGAACGCGGGCCTGCCCATTATCGAAGTGTCCACTTTCGGCTGACCGGAACAGCCCGCCGGCGGCCCCGCTCGGGCACCCTGGCGCTTGGTCCCCGGGACCTCCGGCGGCCCTGTGGCGGGCGATGGCCGGAGTTGTGTGTGGCCTGTTGGCCGTATCGACAGCGGCACGTACAGCCTGTGCATAATGGGTACGTGACCATCCGCGCGCCGCGCATCCCCGGGCTGTTTGCCGGGGCTGTGACGCGCGTCCGCGCGGGGGCCTGTTGTCGGTGCCCTCGCGTGCGCTGACGTCCGCATTGCCGTCCCGGCGTCCCTGACCTGTTCATCCGGTCGCGCGCGAGGGGTCATCGTCGGAGAAGCCCGGTTGCTTCCGGCGGGCTTGTGTAGATCAAACGACATGTGGGCGATGCGTCCCCAGATGCTCGCCTGAGGCTCACTCGGGCATATGGTCCGCGGTCGCCGTGGGGCCATCCCGGCTGGCGTCGTTTATTTTTTCCTTTTTGTCCTTTAATTCGACATCTGTTTGTTATTTGTTTGCCATTCGGATGGCATCCGCCAGTCATTGCCGATGTGAACGCAAAGGGGCGTCACAATGAGTTATGACCTTAGCGGTCAGTGCGCCGGGATCTCCGACGATCTGGCTGGCTGGGAGTGGAC
>NZ_CAKJTP010000245.1:3722-4566 GCF_917627335.1 Protofrankia sp. CiT1
GAGTGGACCGCGCACTTGCGGGCCGCTGGCTTTCGGCTCTGCCCAGCCAGCTGCGGGGTGCCGGTGGAACTGCGCGGGCTGCGTCCGGACGGGTTCGGCTTCCATCTGCGGTGTCGCGGCGTGCGGATGACGCTGTCCGTGTTTCGTCCCGGTCGCGCGATGTGGCAGTTCCCGTACTGGGACCCGACATGGACCCCGGAGGAGGGGCTGTCACTCTGGGTAAATTATCCAGCTGATTATTCCTCCTGGGGGGGACGGGCGTTTGAGAACCGGATCCGTTCCGTATCGGATGGTGACGGCGACGGTGACAGTGACGTCATCGACAGCGGTCCGGCACGCCCCGGCGTTGTCCCCGGCGTTGTCCCCGGCGGCGAGGCCGTTTTCGACCGCGCTCGTCTGTTCTTCGAGCACGAGGATGTTCCCGATCACCAGGTCGTCTTCGACGGCGGTCGGGAACGTGGCTGGCGTGGTCACGAGGCGGGTCTGCTGCGGCCGGGGGAGGCCGCGAAGCTGTTCGCCCGGCTGATGGCCGAGGCGGACGCGGCTGCCGGTGTCAATGCCGGTGTCGGCCTGGCTGTTGCGCGGCTGCCCCGCGCGAGGGTGGGTGAGCCGAGGCTGATCCCGGCCCGATGCGACTGATGCGCTGCTGCTCCCGCGCCGATATTTCTCAGCGCCGCACCAGACCTTGATCTCGTGGAGATCGCGTGGAGTGTGGCTGGGCCTGCTCGTCACGCCCATCCAGGTCTGCGGTAAGCTGCAGAAGCTCCAGGGGGTGTAGCTCAGCCCGGTAGAGCGCCTCCCTCGCACGGAGGAGGCCAGGGGTTCGAGTCCCCTCACCTCCACC
>NZ_CAKJTP010000246.1:0-3825 GCF_917627335.1 Protofrankia sp. CiT1
GTTTCAATGCCCTCATGATCGGGCTGGGGTTAGCGAGGGCACCCCCCTTGGGACCCCCGCTGAGCTGCAACGATGGTACCCCGTTGCGAGCACCCATCCCAGAGGATCTTGATAAAGATCGAAATCCAAGCGCCAAAATAGATCGACATATGCCTTGAGCTGCACAAACAGATCCGTCGAGGATCATGACAAAAGGAGGACCCGGGAAAACGATCTGTACCGATCGCAGCCAGGCCGGCCTGATCCATCACGCGACCGCCACCTCCGAGTCACGATCTCTGATCGGTCACACCATGTGCGACGTGACAAACATCCGACACCATTGGCTACGGTACGCATCATCGGTGGACGGAAGGGCGTTGGATGGGTCAGCTGTACGCGCGGGCGTTCACCTCGCAGGCACTGCTGGACGCCTGGGCGGAGGTCCGCGACGCCGCCCTAGCCGACGGACATCCCGATACCGAGGTAGCCGCGTTCGAAGCCAACGCAGCCCGTAACCTCGACGAACTCGGTACGGCACTCGCGGATGGCGAATGGCTGGCGTCCCCGGTACGCAAAGTGGAGATCCCGAAGCCGTCCGGCGGTGTCCGCATCCTTGGCGTGCCCTGCCTGATCGACAGAGTCGTCGAGCGGGCGCTGCTGCGGGTGCTGGACCCGGTGATCGATCCGCTGCTGATGCCGTGGAGCTTCGCCTACCGCCGTGGGCTCGGCGCCAAGGACGCCCTCGCCGCCTTGGCGGAGGCCCGCGACAGCGGAATGAGCTGGGTCGCCCGGTCGGACATCGAGGACTGTTTCCCGTCCATCCCGCAGTGGGAGGTGCTGCGCCGGCTGCGCGAGGTGGTCGACGACGAACGGGTCATCCACCTGGTGGGTTGAAGCGGTCCCGGTTCCGTGGACAGCGGACCTGAAGGCCACTGTCCACGAGAAAGGGCCGTCATGGGGTCAACACCCAGGCAGGGCGGTCGAGCGGGTGTCAGGCAGGGCCGCGGCAATGCGCTGCCGCAACGTCGCTTTGAGGGTGTCGATTCCACGCCAGGAGGCGGCGGTGACCTCGTCGGTCTGGAGTTGGCGCACGTCAGCGGTGGTGCGGAAGAGGAATCGGAAGTCGACGTGCCGGTGCTCCGGCTCGCCCTTGGCGTCGTTGGCGGGGATTGGGTGGACGTCGATGTGGATCGGCTGGCCACCGACCGATGTGACGGCATCTGCGGGGATACCGGTCTCCTCAGCGAGTTCGCGCAGGGCTGCTTCCAGCAGCGAGGTGTCCTGGCTTTCGAGGTGGCCGCCGGGTAGGAGCCAGCTGTTGAGCGCTCGGTGGTGAATGTGCAGGATGCGTCCGTCGGTGTTGACGATCGCCGCGCCGACGGTGGCATGGCCGCGGAACTCCTTGCGGGAGGTGATGTCGCTGCCGGTGTCCAGGAGGTCGAAGACGGGTACGAGGTCGGGCTTTTCCTCGGGGTGTGCGTCGAGGTAGACAGTCAGGGTGGTGCGGATGTGGTCTGCCGTGATAGCCATGTCGATCACCTGTTGACGTAGGAGAGCCAGATTGCCGCGATCGCGGCGCGGTCGGTTGCGGGAACCTCGTGGATGCCTGGGTGAGGTCGCCACGGGTGAGCATCCTGATCCCGGCAAGTATCTCGGCCCGGACGCCGACTACTGGATCGTCCGATAGCCACGAGGGATCCGTGTTCCAAGCGTCCGCCGGCGGACGGTGCCCAGTCAGCAGGCGTCGGTGCGGGCCTTGCTCTCCTGGGCCTGGCCATCCCAGTCGATGCCGCCGTGAAGGTCGAGGTATGCGTCCGTCAGCGCGTCGGTCCGCGCATCGAACCGGTCGAGGGAACCACTGGTGGTGGACCGGGCTCGGCTACTGTGAGCATCGGGGTTCAGGGCCCATGTAGGGGGATGCGATGCCGGCTTCGCTGTCGCTGAAGTTCGCGACACCGCCGCGCTCGCCGTTACCCCGCCATCTGCTCGGTGCCGCCGCCCGGCTTTTCGAAACTCCCGACTCCGACCATCACGCTGACACGAAACCGTTCGCGGCCGGCCTGCTCCGGCCGTCGGCAGGCTCCGCCGGCCCGGGAAAGCCGGGCGACTCCCCGGCGATGACGGTGTGGCGGCTGGGATGGCTCGGCCACGGCGACCTGCCACCGACCTGGCCGCCGCGGACGGTTCGCTTCGGGCCGTACGAGCAACCGGTCATGGGGTTCGACGCGGACCTCTGGCCGTTCGCGCGGCTGGCGTCGGTCGGGCCGGCCCGGCGGGTCCGGCTGCGGATGCTCACCCCCACCTTCTTCTCCCGCAACGGCCGGGACCTGCCGCTGCCCGAACCGGTGCTGATCGTGCGCTCACTGCTCGCCCGGTGGAACGCCCACGCCCCGGACACCCTGACGATCGATGACAGCGCCGCCCGTGAGCTGGTCGGCTCGGTGTTCCTGGACGCGGTGTCCGGCGCGAGCGAGCAGGTTCCGGTTACCGAACAGATCCGCCAGGTCGGTTTCGTGGGCGAGGCCGAGCTACGCCTGTTGAAGACGGCGTCGGCGGCCGCGGCCGAGGTGTTCGGCGCGCTCATGCGGTTCGCGGCGATCGCCGGGGTCGGTGCGCAGACCACGCACGGCTTCGGAGCTGTCGACATCAGGAACAGACAAATCGGGAAGTGACGCCGCCCGACCGCCCCGCCGGATGAGCCGTGGCCGTCCCGCCAGCATCCGCGCCAGGCGCGATCACGCGCCCGCGACCGGCCGGGCGCGGTATTACTGCTGAGAAGGACCCGCCTGAGCTGCGGCGGAGCCGATGAGATGCGCGCCGTCGGCGCGCCCGGACGCGTGGGGAAGGGAACACCCGTGGGACTGCTCGAGGACAAGGCGGCTGTCATCACCGGTGGCGCGCAGGGCCTGGGGCTCGCCATCGCCCAGCTCTTCGTCGCCAACGGCGCCAGGGTGGTGCTCGCCGACATCAACGTCGAGAAAGCCGCCGAGGCCGCGAAGGAACTGGGGCCGGCGATCGCCGTCCGCACGGATGTCACCAGGGAGGACGACGTCCAGGCGCTCGTCGAGGCCTGCCAGCGGGAGTACGGGCGGATCGACATCATGGTCAACAACGCCGGCATCACCCGCGACGCCAGCATGAAGAAGATGTCCGCCGACGACTTCCGGCTCGTGATCGACATCCACCTGTTCGGCGCGTGGCTCGGCACCAAGGCAGCCGGTCTCGCCATGAAGGAACAGGGCGGCGGTTCGATCATCAATATGTCATCGATCTCCGGGAAGGTCGGCAACTTCGGCCAGACCAACTACAGCGCGGCCAAGGCCGGCATCGTCGGTCTCACCAAGGCCGCCGCGAAGGAGCTGGCCAAGGGCGGGGTGCGGGTCAACGCCATCCAGCCCGGTCTGATCCGGACCGCCATGACCGAGGCGATGCCGCGGGACGTCTGGGAGTCGAAGCTGACCGAGATCCCGCTGGGACGGGCGGGCGAACCAGCCGAGGTGGCCGGCGCCGCGCTGTTCCTGGCCAGCGAGCTGTCGAGCTACATCACCGGGACGGTGCTGGAGATCTCCGGCGGGCGCCACATCTGACGGCTTAGAGCGCCCGGCAATAGGGGCGTGGATCAAGGAGCGGGGCTGGGGTGCGTGCATCGCGAGGCGGAGGAGGGAGCCACCGGAGGTGTTGGGTGGCGACTGACGACAACACGGCGAGGTGCGTGCCCCAGCCCCGCGACGCCGCGTCCCCTATTGCCGGGCGCTCTTAGCCGGCTGACGACGAGAATCCGTCCGCGACGCTCAGTAACCACTGGCATGCGGCTGCTTCCCTACGCCACGATGGCCCGGATCA
>NZ_CAKJTP010000247.1:0-3822 GCF_917627335.1 Protofrankia sp. CiT1
GGCCCAGGTAGCGGTGTTCTACCTGGGCCGACGACAACGAGGCGAGGCGCCGTCTGGCGCCGGCAGACTCTGGACGAACTTCCGGCGGCGACCACTAAGAGCGACCGGCAATAGGGGACGCGGCGTCGCGGGGCCAGGGCACGCACCCCAGCCCCGCTCCTTGATCCACACCCCTTATTGCCGGGTGCTCTTATGGCGACGTTGGATCCGGCGGTGGCCGGGCGTGACCGGATGCGGGGCTGGACAAGTCGAAGCATCCCCGCGCCTCGCGACGTCCGTGCCTCAGCCTTGTTTTTTGATCCACGTCCCTATTGCCGGGCGCTCTTGTTTTCGTGTTAGACTGACAGTATTCATCGTCGGTAGGCGGGCAATCTGCCTACCGGTAATGTATGTAAATGTCATTCGCGCATCCTGTGGATGATTTTCTCGTTGGATTCCGTCGACGGCTGGTGGGGCCCTGGTATGCCGAACGACGTGCTACCACGGGGCCTCCCGCCTGTCCGGCGGTGGTGGAATGATCGCGGTTTTTCACGGTTGTCAGGAGGGACCATGGCAGGACAGTCGATATCGGCGCGGGCCGTGACGGTGCCCCATGTCGGCACCTACCGTATCGTCCCCGATCGCTCCACGGTGCGGTTCACCACCCGCGGTATGTTTGGCCTTGCCAAGGTGGTCGGTATCGTCGCGATCCGCGAGGGCGCGGTGATCGTCGCTGACCCGGTCGAGAAGTCCGGCGTTCGCGCCGTGCTCGACGCCAGCAGCGTCAACACCGCCAACCGCAAACGGGATGACCATCTCAGGACGGCGGACTTTCTCGATGTTGCGTCCTACCCGGATATCACGTTCATCGCCGACGGAGCTCGGGATGCGTCTGGCGCGTGGGTTGTGCCCGGTACACTCACCGTCCGCGGTGTCTCCCGACCGGTGGACCTGACTCTCACCGCCGTGGTACCGGCCAGTGGCGAGACGCGGTTCAACGCCGTCACCCGGATTGATCGAAACGAGTTCGGTGTCACGAAGATGAAGGGGATGGTCGCTCGTTACCAGGCGATCGAGCTGGATCTCATCGTGGTGCCGTCCCCTGGGTGAGCCGGAAAGCGGTAGGCGCGCTCTGACCGAAGGCTTCGATTATCGGTTGCGTTCCCCGAGCTCCGCCAGGCCATGCTCGCTCTCGGCGACTCCGGCTGACCGCGGCGTCGGCTGTCCGGCATAGGTCGCGATTGCCTGGTTCTAACGGGGCCGCGAGGGGGAAGAGCGAGATAGATGACAATGGAGGCGTGCGACCCGATCATTGATGATCTTTTGGGTGTGGTGAATACAGCCACCGCGGCGGTGGATCCGCATGGCATCATCACCGCGTGGAGCGCGCCTGCGTATCAGCTGCTCGGTTACTCGCCGGATGAAATCGTTGGGAAGCTGGGGATCGGCCTTCTTGCCACCGGTGTTCCAGGTCCGGCCCGCCGTGCCGTGGCGGACCAGCGAGGATGGAGCGGGAAAGTCGCTGTGCGCCACCGAGACGGCCGGCAGCTGGATATCGTGCTGTGCGCGTACCCGTTGCGGGACGCCGCGGGGAGGATCCAGTGGTTCCTGGTCGCTCCCGTGGCGGCGGGATATGCGGATCCACCGGACGACTCGTTCGGGCACGTCGGCGATCGGACGATTGTGGAGTGGGGGTTTCGCCAGGCTGAGCTCTTCATCGTCATCTACGATTCCCAGACCCGTTTCTGGCGGCTGAGCGCCGGCGCGAAATCCATGCTGGGTCTTGACGAGACCGACCTACGCGGGCGGCCGTTCATGGAGGCACTGCGCAACCCCAGCTACGAGGGATTCGCCGAGCAGCTGCGCCAGGTTGTCGAAACCGGCCGATCGGTGGTGTACGAGAACTACGTTCGCGTTCCCTCCGAGCCCCGCGACCATGCCTGGGCCACCAGCATGTCTCCGATCAAGGCCCCGGACGGTCGGGTGCTGGGCGTGTTCGCCGCAGCCTTCGATGTCAGCGAGCAGTACTGGGCCCGGCAGCGACTTGCCCTGCTCGACGACGCCAGCAGCCGTATCGGCAGCACCCTCGACGTGACGCGGACCGCTCAGGAACTGGCCGACATGGCCATCCCCACGCTTGCGGACTGGGCCAGCGTCGACCTGCTCGATTCGGTGTACCACGGGGGCGAGCCAGCTCCGGGCCCGCTTGCCGGCCAGGTCACCCTACGCCGGGTCGCCCACCACTGCGTTGTGGACGGCGAGCTGGATGCCGTCGTCAGCCTGGGGGAGCTCTGCGTCTACCCGGACTTCTCACTGCCAGCCCGCTGCCTGGCAACGGGCCAGCCCATGCTGAGTGGGACCGCCGATCCTGATGCCGCGCGAAGGGCCGCGGCTGATCCTGTCCGCGCCACGGCCAGCCAGCATGCGTTCCATTCGGTGATGGCAGTGCCGCTGCGGGCCCGGGGAGCCACGCTCGGGGTGGCGCTGTTCGGCCGGCACCGGCATGCGGAGTCCTTCAGGCGGGACGACCTCGTCCTTGCCGAGGAGCTCGGCTCCAGGGCCGCGATCTCGATCGACAATGCTCGTCGCTATACCCGGGAGCGCACCACCGCACTCGCGCTTCAGCGCAGTCTGCTGCCGCAACGGCTGCCCGAGCAGACGGCCGTGGAGGTCGCCTCCCGCTATCTGCCGGCCAGCTCCCAGGTTGGTGTGGGTGGTGACTGGTACGACGTGATTGCGATGTCTGGAACCAGGGTCGCCCTGGTGGTCGGTGACGTGGTCGGTCACGGTGTCCATGCCGCCGCGACCATGGGCCGGCTGCGTACCGCTGTCCGTACGCTGATCGATATTGATCTTTATCCGGGTGAGCTGCTTACCCGTCTGGACGACGTGGTCGCGCGCCTCGCCGCGGATCACGACGGCGTCGCGGGAAACACCGCGCCCCTGGAACAGGAGGCCGTCAACGACATCGGCGCCACCTGTCTGTGTGCCGTTTATGATCCGGTCTCCCGCGTCTGCACGCTGGCCCGGGCCGGCCACCTCCAGCCCGTTCTGGTCACTCCTGATGGCACGGCCGCCTTCCTGGATGTGCCCGCTGGCCCGCCGCTCGGGCTCGGCGGCCTGCTCTTCGAGGCGGCCGAGGTTGAACTGCCGGCGGGCAGCCTGCTCGCCCTGTACACCGACGGCCTGGTCGAGTCCCGCGATCGTGACATCGATGTGGGGCTTGAGGCGTTGTGCGCTGCCCTCGCTCCGCTGCGCTCCGGCAACGGCCCGCCTGGTCAGCCGGTGCTCTCCTCGTCCTTGGAAGCCATCTGTGACCGGGTGCTTGATGCTCTGCTGCCCGAGCATCCCGCCGATGACGTCGCGCTGTTGCTTGCCCGCACCCGCGCTCTCGACGCGAGCCAGGTCGCCAGCTGGGACCTGCCCGCTGACCCGGCTGTCGTCGCCCACGTCCGGGCGGGGGTACTGCGCACCCTCGGCGTGTGGGGACTGGCGGAAGCCGCGTCCACCACCGAATTGCTCGTCAGCGAGCTTGTCACCAATGCGATCCGCCATGGGCGTGCCCCCATCCAGGTGCGGCTGATCCGGGACACCGCACTGATCTGCGAGGTCTCCGATGCCAGCAGGGCCGCGCCGCACCTGTGCCATGCCCGTACCTTTGACGAGAGCGGACGCGGGCTGTTTCTGGTCGCTCAGTTCGCGGCGCGCTGGGGCACTCGCCAGACCCGCGATGGTAAGATCATCTGGGCTGAGCAGGCGCTGGCCGCGGCCCCGCGGAGCGAGGTTCGCGAAGGCACGTGACGGTTTGTGCGGCAGGGCCCGTGCAGCGATGTATGTGATCGG
>NZ_CAKJTP010000248.1:0-3792 GCF_917627335.1 Protofrankia sp. CiT1
GGAGGAGGCCATCGGCCTGTGCGAGCAGGTCCTGACCGACCGGCTGCGGGTCCTCGGCCCCGATCACCCCGACACCCTGGCCGCCCGGAACAACCTCGCCGGCACCTATGGCACGGCGGGGCGGGTGGAGGAGGCCATCAACCGGTTCGAGCAGGTCCTGACCGACCTGGTGCGGGTTCTGGGCCCCGACCACCCCCTCGTGGCCACGGTCAGAGACAATCTTGCCGGCACCATGAAACGTCGCGGTTCATCGGACGGTTTCTCGGGCGGTGGATCCCACCCAGGTGACAGAGAACCCTGACCGCCCGTGATCTATACGGCGTCGGGCTGGCGACGCGCCCGGCGAGCACGGCCGGCAGGCCGCACGCAGCCGGTCGCGCGGGGCGGCTCGCACCGCGGTCTTGATCCTAAAACGGCTAATTCGGCAGCCTGCACGTATATCGCCGGACTTGCCACTCCTGCGAGCATGTACGGCGGACCCCATCGAAGAGCCACGGTTATCTGACGTGTGTCAGGCGGCGCTACTCGCGAGGGCGGTGCGGTCGATACGGCTGAGGAGCGCGCGGGCGTTGGCGTCGTGCTGGTAGGGAACGAGTCGTTGCCGTAGATCGGTCATGGCCGTGACATAGCGGGCGGAGATGGGGACTCCGGCGGCAATGTCGATGGCCTGATGGCCGGCGGTGACGGCACCTTCAAGGTCGTTTTGTTGGGTGAAGCTGACCGCGACAACGGTTTGGCTGAGCGCGCCGCGCCGGCCGCGGTTCTGCTTGCGGGCGGCCTCGACGGACTGACCGGCGTACCGGCGGGCTTCGGCGGGGTCACCGATGTCACGGAGGCTGTTCGCGATCTCGCCGGTGATGTAGGGCTCGTCGATGAACTTGGCCCATTCGGGTTCGTTCGCCGGGTTGAGGAGGTCGAAGGTCTTCTCGGCCTGCGCGATGGTGGCGGCGGTGTCGGTGGAACGGCCCAGGCCCGACAGCGCGCGTGCTTCCAACACGTACAGGTCGGTGAGGGCGGCGGGGGCGCGTAGTCCGCGGAGGCCGTGCCGTCCGGCGCGGGCGAGACGGAGTCCTTCGCCGGGGTGCCCGAGCTGGGTTGCCTGATCGGAGAGACCGGCGAGAACGTGGGCGCCGAGCATCCGGTTTCCCGATGCCTCCGCCAGCCGCAGGGACTGAATGAGATAGCGCTGCGCGATGCCGTGTTGGCCGCAGTCGAACGCCATCCAACCGGCGAGGTAGGTCTGTTCGGCGGCGACTTCGAAGAGGGCCTGGCGGACGGGCTCGGGATGGGATTCCTGCAAGAGGGGGAGGACGTGTTCGGTGAGGTACTGGGCGACGGCGCGTCGGGCGATGTCGCCGCCGCCTTGGATGACGTCCATTTCCTGGAACACGCCGAACATGGTGCGGATGGAGTGGATCGCGTCCATGTCCGCGCGGGCGGTGCGTCCGGAGTCGGCGGCATCCAGGCTGGCCAGGAGCCAATCCCGGCTCGGTCCGGCGAGTGCGCCGAGTACGAAGGATGAACGAAGGAGCACGTCCCGTCGGCGCACGTCGGCCCTCCCGAGCTCTGCGACCCTGCTCAGGGTACGTCGCAGGGAGGGTTCGTACACGAGTCCTTGAGCGGTTGCTTCCGGGTCGGTGACGGGCTGCTGGGCGGTTACCGACCGGCTGTCGACTACCGGCGCCACCACTTCTGGATGGGTGTGCGATGGGCGTGTAGTGGGTTCCCATGGGCGAGGTGCCAGGCCGAGCAGCCGGCCGGGGACGCGGAGTCCGTCCGCGATCCGTTCGATTAGTTCCAGGGAGGCCACCCGGTCCCGACCGTGCACGATCTTGCTGACGCGGCTTTGGTCGAGTCCCTCGACCGCGGAGGCGATGCGGTCCTGACTGGCGGCGTCGTACTTCTTCATCAGGCGGAAGGCGGTGCCGAAGTCGCGGGCGGCGAGAGCGGCGCGCATGTCCTCGCGGGCAAGGAGCCGTGCGGACACCGTGTACGGGCCGTGCGAAAAAGCCGACATGTTTGATCAACCTTCCGGCCGGGAGAGGGGGACACGTCTCGTGGCAGGACTGGCGCCGACAGTACATGGATTACGCCCGACAGGTAGGGAAAGTTCACCTATTGAGCGGGCGTGTTGCCGTCGCTGACGGATTGCCGGCTGAGGCCAGGGGACGTTCACATGGGAACGTCCCCTTCCGTTGGCTCGTGTTGTGCCGTGAGGCTGTGCCACAGCTGGCCCTGCCCCGTGTTGGGCGTTTGTCTCCGCGGGGTCGGGTCGGCGTCTAACACAGCCGATGGGACGGGACGGTGGGGCCGGTGACGGCAACCGGGGAAAACACAACAGGCGACGGAAATACGGGCGGACGGATGCCTGTCCTCTACGGTGTGGTGCGTTTCGAGCCGGGCGGGGAACGACAGGTCCGCGATACGACGATCACGTTTGATTCGCCGGCGTCGGCGGAGTTGTTCGCGGTGGAAAGCGGTTGGCACGACTATCAGGTGACGCCGCTGTTCTTCTTCGTCGACACCGTCTCGGCACCGGCGCCGGGGCGGATGTTGCTGGGTGCGGCGCTGGCACGGTCGATGCGGCGGGCTGGTGGCCGATGACCGGCGGTGGGGAGTACACGGTCACGATCCATCCGGCGGATCGGCCGGTGGACGTGGCGCGGGCCTGGGCGGCGTTGCCAGCTGGGGTGGGGTTCGCGGAGGCATTCGGTGATGTTGACGTGACGCTCGTGTTTCGGCCGGTCGGTGAGCTGGTGTCGCCATGGGAGCCGGGTGAGAGTACGTCTGTAGCAGGCTGAACGACGGTTGTGTGGCTGCGACCGCGACAAAGGCCAAGGGGTCAGGATTCCGGCGGGCGGCAATGCCTGTTGCCGGGGTGCTGACCCCTTACCTGTGGGCGCTCTGAGTCGTGACGAGGTTCTCGACGGCGGTCAGGCAGCGGCTCATGTCCGCAAGCTGCTGTTCGATGCGGCCGATACCGTGGATCGACCCCAATCTTGGCCAACAGGCCTTCGGAGAGTTCGCGGCGCACTGGATGGAAACCGGAACGCTTCGGCCTGGCGTTCGGCAACTTTACGACCGCCAACTACGCCTTCGGATTATCCCGACGTTCCGCGATGTCTCCGTCGCGGACATAACAACCAGGCTCGTCCGCGAATGGTACTCGGGCCTGATGAAGGAAGCGGCCGAGCGGAAACGAGGCGTCGTCTCGGTCGACACGTCGTACCGCCTACTTCGCGGCATCCTGACTACCGCTGTGGACGACGGACCCATCCATCGCAACCCGTGCCGTATCAGGGGCGCGGGCGCCGTACGCGAAACCAAACGGCCCGAGATCACCGTCGATCAGCTCTGGTCGCTCTCGGATGCCGTGCCTGAACGGTACCGGGCGCTCGTCTGGCTGGCTTCGGCAACGGCGATGCGCTCCGGAGAGCTGGCCGCACCGCGGCGGAAGGACGTCGACCTACGCCGACGCGAGATCAGGATCGACCCGAAGGAAGGGCAGTACATCGAGCCAGGCGGCGGCGAGGAACCCTACTTCGGCCCGCCCAAGACGGACGCTGGCGCCCGGACGATCCCCATCCCGGAAACGATCCTCGGCATCGTCGTCCTCCACATGCACGACCACGCGTAGAAGGAAGACCGTGGCCTCGTCTTCACGACCAAGGACGGCAACCCGGTAAGCCGGCACAACCGTTCCTGGTGGCGTCGAGCGTGCCGCATCGTCGGTGTGGCCGAGAACACCCACCTTCACGACTGCCGGCACGCCGGCCTCACCCTCGCCGCGCA
>NZ_CAKJTP010000249.1:0-3770 GCF_917627335.1 Protofrankia sp. CiT1
TGACCGACGGGGACGCCCAGTCGACAAACTGAGTCGCACGGCAGGAACTTTCCGAGTCGGATTGAAACTACCACTTCATGTGATCTACGACTGCCTCAACCTTCTTGTCGCACGGCAGGAACTTTCCGAGTCGGATTGAAACTCCGGATGCGTCGCGCCAAAGCGTTCGCCTCGGGTGTCGCACGGCAGGAACTTTCCGAGTCGGATTGAAACACCTCGGCCATCAGCAGCACGCTGGCGTCCAGGTGGTCGCAGGGCGGGAGCTTTCCGAGTCGTGACCCCATCCGGCGCTGCTGGTGATCTATATTTGGGCAGTGGATGGGCGTTGCGACTTCGGTCTGTGAGCAGCGCGCAGTCCATGATCGGCGTGTGTTTGTTGTTGTGTACGGTTTTCGCCCGGATCGGCGTGCCTAACAACAAACATGTGCCGATCATGATGGCAACTAATGCTGCCCGGCCGCATTTTTCCTGCTGTCAGGCCACGTATTGTCACGCGAGCTACGATCAAGTAAGTCGTAACATTCGGTCGCTGGGACTCCACCCGTCGGTGACGGACCAGGATTTACACCGCATGGGTGCGTAGATCCGGCTTAGAGCGCCCGAGGATAGGGCCTTCGATCAGCGAGCAGCTCATCCGCGCCCGGTCCGGCAAGGCGGCGGAGGAAGGCGCCCTGGTGGTGGGCGCCGACTGACGACAACGCGGCCGGGCGGGATGCGGGGAGCCGCGAGCCGGACAGTCCTATCCTCGGGCGCTCTTAGGGGCTACCGTCGCGGCTCGCTCCTGCTGGCAGTAACTGTGATGTTCCGCAGCCTGCGGGCGTGGCTGCGGTACCTGGACCTGACTTAGAGCGACCGGCAATAGGGACGCGGCGTCGCCGGGCTGGGGCACGCACCTCGCTGTGTTGTCGTCGGTCACCACCCAATACCAGGGTGGCTCCCTCCTCCGCCTTGCGATGTACGCACCCCAGCCCCGCTCCTTGATCCACGCCCCTATTGCCGGGCGCTCTTACCCGAGCAAGCCCGCTGACTGGGCCGAATACACAACTGCGCTGCGTGCCAAACGCCGCGAGCCCGGTCGGATGGCCGCGTCACCCACCTCGTGGTCTGGGCGTTGCTACCGGACCGGCCTGCCAGGGCGTGACGGTCCGGCGGCTGAGGTGCAGAGGTAATCTGACGCCTGCAAGATCAGACCGGCGGCAGCCAGCGAGGAGCGGCTCGATGGTCAGCCACTTCCTCTCCTTCTCGCCGATCGACGCGGCAGCGGTCCGTGCGGCGATCGACGGTGGCGAGACGCTGTCGGTCGAGTTCAAGAGTGAACAACGCCAGTCCCTGGGCGACCGTGAGCTGATCGAGGCGGTGGTCTGTCTCGCCAACGGCCGTGGCGGTGTGCTGCTCCTCGGAGTTGAGGACTCCGGCGTGATCACCGGCGCACGGCCTCGGCACGGCGATCGGACGGAGCCGCAGCGGCTTCAGGCACTCATCGCAAATTCGACGCAGCCACCCGTGCAGACCTCCGTCTCCACGGTCGAGGTCGAGGGGACACCGGTCCTGTGCGTCCAGGTGGAAAACAGCCCGCGCATCGTCGGTACTACCCGCGGGATGTATCAGCGGCGGGCCATCGGAGGCGACGGCAAGCCAACCTGTGTACCGGTCCACGCGCATGAGATGCTCGCGCACGAGATCGACCGCGGAGCACTGGACTACTCGGTGCTTCCCGTACCCGACGCGGGCTGGAACGACCTGGATCCGCTGGAATTCGAGCGGTTCCGTCGACTGATCCGAGAATCCGCCGGCTACGGCGACCGGGTGCTTGCCGAGCTGGACGATCAAGATATCGCACGTGCTCTCGGCCTGCTTGAGCAGCGAGGTGGCGCAACCGCGGTCTGTGCGGGTGCGCTGCTCCTGTTCGGTCGGGAGGAGGCGATCCGCCGCTACTGCCCGACCCACGAAGCGGCCTTCCAGGCATTGCGGGGCCTGGCGGTCCAGGTGAACGACTTCTTCGCCTGGCCGCTATTCCGCCTGGCCGAGGAGCTCCTCACACGGTTCCGGGCCCGCAACTCCGAGCAGGAGATCCAGTTCGGCCTCCTCCGGGTCAGCGTTCCCGCCTACTCGGAGACGGCCTACCGCGAGGCGCTTGCCAACGCACTGATCCACCGGGACTACACCGCCCGAGGCGCGGTCCACGTCCAGTGGCAGGACGAGCAGTTGGAGATCACGAATCCCGGGGGCTTCCCGGCTGGGATCACTGTTGACAACTTCCTCGTCGCGTCACCGCGCCCCCGCAACCCGCGGATCGCCGACGCTTTCAAACGGGCGGGAATCGTCGAGCGGACCGGTCGTGGGATCAACCGGATTTTTGCTGAGCAGCTGCGTTTCGGTCACAGCCCGCCGGACTACACGCGGTCTACCGATAGTTCTGTCGCGGTGCTGCTCCCAGGCGGCAAGGCAGATCTTTCGCTCATTCGTTACGTCGTCGGCCAGGAGCACCAGGGCCAGCCGCTGATGTTGCCGGACCTGCAGATCGTCACCGATTTGCTACACCACGGCCGGCTTCGTACCGAGGAGGTTGCCGCCGTGCTGCAGGTGGGCGAGGCGGAGGCTCGCCGACAACTCGCGCGGATGGTCGACCGGGGCCTGGTCGAAGCCCGCGGCGGGGGGAAGGGACGCACCTGGCATCTCACCGCGGCGGTCTACCGCGAGCTTCGCGAACCCGCCGCCTACGTGCGGGTCCACGGGTTCGACCAGGCGCAGCAGGAACAGATGGTGATCAAATACGTGGATGTTCATGGCCAGATCACCCGCGGTGAGGCGGCCAACCTATGCTCACTGTCCCCCGACCAGGCGTCCCGACTGCTACGCCGCCTCGCCGGAGGCGACGGTCCTCTCGTCGCCGACGGCGAGGGCCGGTCCCGCGTGTACACGCGCCGCGCGTGATGGGATCACGCGCGCTCGACATCCATCACGCGCGCGTGAAAATACACGCGGCGGTGCGCTCGACGCGGTCGGAGAGCAGAAGGTCGGTGACGGTGATGGACCTGGTCGAGGCGGTGCTGCGGTATGTCGAGCGGTTCCATGCGGCACCGGCACCATCAGATCATCTCGCCGCTCGGGGCGTGGCTGGTGCGCGCCAGCCGGGGAGGTCACCGAGGGGGCACAGCGCACGGCGGTAGAGGATGCGCTGGGCTTGCGATGTGCCGACGGCGGCTGCGGGGCGGCTGCGGCTGCGGGGCGGACCTGCTGGGCAATCCACATCCCGCGGTGCGGTTGGCCACGGCGATCGCACCTGCCGGCGGTTGAGACCGAGGCCCTGCGCTGGGATGGGCTCGCTGCGGCCGAGGCCAACAAGCCGTTGCCGGTGCTGGGGCAGCTGATGGCTGGGGCGGAGGCGGTGGGTGCGTGAGCCCGTTCAGGTCGGCTCGGCAGGCCGATGGGGACGGCTACGCCGTGCTTGTTGATCCGTAGCCGTGGTGGGTTTGTCATCGTCGGTCTTCCTGGGGGCTGTGCCTGCGCCTGTCCGTATCCGACGGATGAGGGTGAGGTGACGGCGATATATGCCCGGGGAGGCTTCGAGGGGCTGATGCGTGTGGCTGTCAAGCGGTTAAATCTTGATCGACATCCAGAACCTCTGACACGCCGACGAAACGGGGAGGTTCTGGCAAAGATCGATATTGCTGTGACCTGCATAAACGTAAACGATCAATCTTTTGGATCAGTTTATCCACAGCCCTCGTCGGGAGGTTCTGGAAGGATCTTGCAAACCCGCAGCTCAG
>NZ_CAKJTP010000250.1:0-3743 GCF_917627335.1 Protofrankia sp. CiT1
ACGGCCACCGAAAACGGGCCGAGGGCATCGGCGTACCGGTCGCTGGGTGTTTTCCGGTCGGTGTCGTCGACGGCTGAACCCGCGGACAGTTGGCCGTCGGCCGGCGCGCCCTCGGGCCTGTTGCCGAGATCCGTGATCAGCTGGCCGAGGCTGTTGCCGTCCGCGTGGATGACGGCGACCCAGTCCGGAACCTCCTCCAAATGGTCCGCGACCTTCTCCAGCGCATCCTTTGAGATGTGCGCGTACCGGGCGAGTCGGGTGAACCCGGCGTCCTGCGCGGCGCGTTTGGCCTGGCTGGGACGCGACCGGGGCTGGCGGGACCGCGGGCCGCCACCCTCAAAGACCACGTCGTGGGCGGGCAGGCCGCTGGCGGCGCACTCGTCCACGATCGGGATGCGTAGGAACCGGCTCGTCGCTCCGGGCCGGCCGCTCTTGACCAGTGGCAGCGATTCGTGGGCGTCGCGGCACCGCCTGGCCAGCATGCTGATGGGCAATTGTCCCTCCTCTTCGTGGACGCCGGCCCAGTCGAAGCACTCTCCGACGACACCGCACACGTCCAGGCCCGGGGCGGCCCGCAGCGCCCGTGCGGTGACCCGGCTCACCAGCGCTTTCCCTCTTTCCCGGTCGCGGACGACGATCTTGGCGCTGCCGGCCGCGTTCACCAGCAGCTGCGCGGGCTGGCCGTTGCTGATCCGCCAGTCCAGGTTGAAGCCGCTGAACTCGGTGGTCAGCGCGTCGCACACCCACTGCCGAAGGCCGTCGATGAGCTCGGACGCGCCGACGTTCTCGCGCCGTTTGGTGGTCTCGAAGATGAATGCCTGGTTTCCCGACGTCTCGATGAGGACGACGTGGCAGGTGAGGCCCATCCGGTGTCCTTTCTGTTCCCCCGAAACAGGGCGTGAACGCTAACCACGTCAGTGGTTCGTGCTTACACCCACCTCTGACGGATGAGACAGACTGTCGGTCCCAGCCGTGGCCCGCTCGCGGCGGCGGGACCGACAACCCCCCGTGCCCGTTACTGACGGATGACGGCCTCGACGACCGCGAAGACCTCGTCCGGGGTCAGCGCGCTGCGGGAACCGTCGGGATGGCGGGGCGCCCCGCCCACGGAGGTACCGCCACCCCAGCCGGGTTCACGGGCCGCCAGCGCGGCGAGGATCGTCCCCGGCTCGTTCGCCGGGCCGACCGGGAAGCGGTCGACGAGGTCGCTGCGCCGCCCGATCGTGTAGACGATCGAGGAGTCCGGTAGCCGCCGCCACAGCACCGCGCGGGTGTGTCCGGCCGCGTAGACCGGGTCGAAGCCGTCACCAGCGCTGGTGGCCATCACCCAGCCGGTGCCGGTGTGGGTGACAGTGAAGGTCGGCTCCCGGCGGGTCGGCGCGGCAGGCCGCTCGTTCGTCGCGGGCACGCGGGTGATCAGCTCGGCGATTGCCGTGACGCAGCCGGCGAGCACCCGCGCGGGGTCACCCACCGGGGCGTGCCGGCGCGGCAGCGGGACGCTCGCGGCGAACTCGGCGAGCAGCGCCGGATCGGCCACCGGGTAGGCGGGGCCGTGCGCGTCCCGGCTGCCGACGGTCTCCACCAGCGCCCGGACACGCTGGGCGTGTGCGGGCGCGGACACGGACGCGGGGGCGACCCATGCGGGGTGCGCCAGCAGCGCCACCGCGAGCGCGGTGTCGGCGTCGATGTCGTTGACGTAGACGGTGTAGGCGCTCGGGTCGAGCCCGAGCAACAGCGCGTCCAGCACCTGCCGGCAGGTCGCCGAGGTCACCAGCCGTACGCAGTCGCCGTGGTGGTCGAAGCTCAGCCGGCGCCCGTCGAGATCGAGTTGTGGTCCCTGCACCAGCCCGTCCAGCGCGATGCTGTAAGGGGGCAGCTCGCGCAGGGGCACGACCCGGCCAGGGGCCACCACCACCCGCACAGCACCGATCGTCACGGTGTGCTCGCCGTGCTGGTCCGTCGCCCCGTCGCTCATTATCTGCCGCCTCCCGATCCGGCGCCGTCCCCCTGACGGCCGCCAACCTCATTCCTGGCAGACGGGCCTGTCTCGTGGCGCCGTACCCCCGCCGCAGCTTCCACTTCCACATCTTGAAGAAGTTTGTCGTACGCAGCCCGTAGCCGTGACCGGTCGTCGCACTCTGGGTCCAACTCGTTCTGTACGGCGGACAGCAGGCTGACCGTATTCAGGTATTTTCGGGGATTATTGGCCTGGACCTGAGTAAGTGCCTTATCAAATGGGACGACCGCTCCGTGTGTGGTTCCGCTTTTATTACGGAGACGGTATGCCGTGCGGCATGCTAGATTGGATGGATGGTTCCATTCTTTCGCGCCATCCGGCTTGGGCATCAACAGATCGGCCAGTGCGGTAGCTAAGTGTACCGCATGCCATTGATCGACGATGTGGTTGCTGTCGGGCCCGCGTTGGGGCTCGGCCAGTACTTTCGCAATCTCGATGCGGCGGGCAGTCTCGGCTCCGGGTTTTTCATGGGGAGGACATTTCTGAAGCATTGCGTCACGAAGAATATCCGCTCGCTTCGCGAGTGCCGCAAGTCTGGTTCCCGCTCGGCGGAGAGTCTCGGCCGCAGCGGTGAATTCAAGATCTAATAGATGTGCGACAGCGACTGAGGCCAGGATTTCGGTGTATCCGGGAAAAGCTGCTACCTGGTTGTCGAAAAGATCTATTTCGGTGCCACCATGGCCATTCGGTCGCATACCGCCGATATAAAGTGGGCAACCGGTTTCTGCCGCCAGGTCGGTGGCGGCGAGCAGCGTTCCGGCATTCATCGGATTAGTGCCCGGGCCGGCCAGTACAACTATTGCCTCCAGATTGTAAACTCCTTCTATTCGACGGAATTCGTCGGCCAGGGTGTCACGTATTGCTGAGGTGTTCGACGGTACCCTGATTGCCGCTGTATCATTTCCTAATTGATGATTATGGGTGCTATGTAGTGGTTTCTGAAGAAGCTGAGCGGACTCGCGGCCCATCCCGATCGTGTCGTCACTGCAGATCAGGCGAGTACGTATGGTCAGTAGTTCGTTTTGATCAGCAGCGGGTTTCGTCGGTTCGATGAGCACGGCTATTCTCAGCTGTAGCTTCGGATTCCGAACCGCTTCAACAAATGGTCGTCTGCCGTCGGGGGAAACCTCGTTGAGACCGATGCAGTAGGCGACGATTACCTCGCCTGAAGCGGCGGACGACCAGCGGGCCAGGTCGCATGGCCCGGTAAGTAGCGGATGTCCACGGCGAGGATCCCGGGCGTCGGCCGTACAAGCGTCTTG
Source organism: Protofrankia sp. CiT1 (assembly GCF_917627335.1). Lineage (NCBI taxonomy): Bacteria > Bacillati > Actinomycetota > Actinomycetes > Frankiales > Frankiaceae > Protofrankia > Protofrankia sp. CiT1. Next base: position 3,280 of record NZ_CAKJTP010000250.1, read on the forward strand.
TGCAGCCTTCACCAGATAGGTTCGCGTGGGTGGTCGTAGATCATGAGCGGATCCACTCGCTATCCTGTTGATGTAGGCCCGATCCAGAACAAAGTTTTTGGCTGGCGTACGGGGTACACCCGGTTCCCGTAGTTTACCCAACAAATTGCCGAGAGTACTCGTCTGCGCGGGATCGCGCCCGTCGGTGGCCCGTTTGTCGCGTAGCTGTTCATACTGAGTGGCAACCCAGGCGCGGCCCATCATGACGGCCTTCACCTCGCGTCTGACGAGTCGGTCGAAGAAGGCGTTTTCGATGGCCACTGTCTTGGCCGGGGACAAAGGGCCGTCGGGATCGATCCCGAGCCTCTGAGCGTAGGTAGAAAATCGCGACAAGTCAAGCCGCTGCCGTGCGTCCAAAAGCTGGAAGACGTCGCGCTGGCGTTTATCATCTTCCAGTAGAGCGAGGCCGCTGAACAAACGTCGGC
>NZ_CAKJTP010000251.1:0-3698 GCF_917627335.1 Protofrankia sp. CiT1
GGTCAAAGCCACTCCAGAACGCGCCGCATGCAGACCGACGCGTATTCGCATCCGATGCAATTCGCGGCGGTTATCCTAAAACGAGGAATTCGGCAGACAGCGCGATGCGTACATCCGTACGTTGGTCCGACCGTCAGTCGTGTTCAGATGTCTCGATGGTGGAGTGGTAGAGCTCTTCGAACTCCTGGACGGCGTGGCTGTCTGCGTAGGGACGGAGCTTTGCGCGCAGGGTCTGGACTCGTTCGGAGCTGCGGGTGGAGTTTGTCCGTGCGTCCAGGAGGAGAGCTTTGGTGGCCTTGGCGCAGGCCTGGTCAATGTCGCCTTTTTGGATGTGGACTTCGGCAAGCCATGTTTCGTACAGGGCGACCTCGCGGGCGTGGTCGTCGTTGTAGTGCTTCAGGGCGTTGGTGAGCAGTGGTTCGGCGCGGCGGGGTTTGGTCAACTCGACGTAGCAGCGGCCTTTCATGATGTTGATTTCGTCCTCGTTGAGCCAGTACACCCAGGTGGGGTCGTCGTCGGGCCGTCGCTGTTCGTAGAGGCGGTCGACCTCGGCAAGCGCTTTCTCGGTATTCTTGAGTTCGCCAACTTTGGCGTGTGCCCATGCCACTCGTTCTTTCAAGAGGGCGAGGGTGGTGGCGGTCGCGGTCCGGCGGGCGCCCTGGTAGGCGGTGTGTGAGAGCAGGACGGCGTCTGCCGGTTCACCCTGGTTGGCGACTTGATAACTCAGTGTGGAAATCAGGTTCGCGGCGACGGGTTGGTCATTTGCGGCGTGCGCGGCCTTAACTCCGCCTGTGAAGTACCGGGACGCGGGTATGGGTAGTCCGGCGTCCATCGCAACCCAGCCGGCGAGTTGACACAGTTCGGCGATAGCGGACAGGAGACGGCGTCCAAGCCGTTCGTCGTAGCTGGCTGTGCGCAGGAGGTCGATGGTGGCGGTGAGTTCGCGTTCGACCAGACTGTTGAGGTCTTTCCCGCCGATGAAGTCATCGAGCTTGCGTAGGTGAGCGACCCGGCCTTCGACCTTGTGCAGGAGGCCGGTACCGATACGCCGTCCGGCCCGTATTTCGATGATTTGTGGGGGTTCCGCGATCAACCATTCATGGGCAAGGCGGGCGGCGTTGGCTGCATGTACGGGAGGTCCGTCGTCCGTGCCGAGCAGGTCGGCGAGTTCCTCGGTGCTGTGCGGCGTCCACGTGTCGTCGTTGTTTAGCAGGGTGACCGAGTCCCGCTGGTCCACTTCGACGTTCTGGAGCTGGGCTGGTGCTGTTCGTGCGGGGGCTTGTGACGGCGTTGGTCTTGACCGGGCGTCGGTGACGATCACTTCCCAGGGCCGGGGGGCAAGGCCCAGCAAGGCGCCTGGTATCCGGAGTGCGTCGGTGATGCGTTCGATCAGGTCGAGGGTGGCGATCCGATCCTCACCACGCATGATCTTGCTGACGCGGCTCTGGCTCAGTCCTTCGACTCCGGAGGCGATGCGGTCCTGACTGGCGCCGTCGTACTTGCGCATGAGTCGGAAGGCGGCGCCGAAGTCACGGGCGGCGAGTGCGGCGCGCATGTCATCCCGTGACAGGAGTCGTTCGGAGACGGTGTATGGGCCGAGTGTGAACGGTGGCATGCCGGGCAGTTGCCTTCCAGCCGGGAGCGAGGGTCACGTCTCGTGGCAGGACTGGCCCTGACGGTACATCCGTCGGGGCATCTTCGTATATCAACCTCGCCTACCGTGCCAGGCGTTCCGCTTATCCGCGAGTCGCTTGCCTACCGCATGATCAGATGATTCTCAGATGGTGAATCTTGTCTTTCGGTGCGATGGGGTGCAACGCGAGTCTGTGCCGCAACCGGTCCGGTTCCGTGTCGAGCGCGTCGTCTCCGCGGGGCCGGGCCGGCATCCGAGCCGATGACAGGATGGGATGGTGGTGGCTGGTGACCGGGGCAGACACGGTGGATGACGGTGGGGATGGGCGGTTGTCCATGCTCTACGGGGTGGTGCGCTTCGAAGCGGGGGAGGAACGGCGGGTCCGCGACACGACGATCACGTTTGATTCGTCGGCGTCGGCGGAATTGTTCGCGGTGGAGAGCGGCTGGGACGCCTATCAGGTGTGTCCGCTGTTCTTCTTCGTGGACACCGCGACGGCTCCTGCGGCTGGGCGGATGCTCCTGGGGGCGGCGTTAGCTCGGTCCGTGCGGCGGGCTGGCGGCCGATGATCAGCGAGGGGCAGTCCGGCGCCATGGCAGACGGGAGCATGTGCACGATCACGATTCATCCGGCGGACCGACCGGTGGACGTGATGCGGGCCTGGGCCGCGCTGCCGGACGGGGTCGGGTTCGCGGAAGCGTTCGGCGATGTCGAGGTGACGCTTGTGTTCCGGCCGGTGGGTGAGCTGATGCCGGTGCGGGAGTCGGCGGGGCGGTCACCCGTGCTGGGCTGAGTGGTCGGGCGGCTGATGCCGCAGCGAGACGCAGGGGTCAGAATCCTGGCGGGCAACTATGTCCGATGTCGGGGTTCTGGCCCCTTATCTGTTGGTCGTGCCCGCGGTGACGCGTTTCTCGACGGCGGCGAGACGATGGTTGATGTCGTCCAGGCGCTGTTCGATGCGGCCGATACCGGCGAGGATCTCCTGGTCGATCGTGTCGGCGGACGCGGCTGATGTGTGGTTGCTGACTAAGATCTGAATCAAGTGATCGTCAGGCCAGCCGAGGGCGTGGGCGATCGCGGACAGGGTGGCGTTCTGTACCCGGCGGCCGTGTGCGCCGTGTTGAACCTGCCGCACGGTGGAGACGGATACGCCGGAGGTGTCGGCGAGTTTCTGCTGTCCGATGCGGCGGGCAGCCATCCGCTGATTGACAGCGTCGGCGACCGCCTGCCAGTCCTCACCCGCGATCGCGCCACGGGCCGTGTAGACGGGTGATCTTCGGTTCTCGTCGTTCATGTCATCAATCTTAGCTGTGAAGCAAACATGCGCGTCATGCTGAAGTTGCCTATTCGTCGGCCGGAATCGGGTCGTGTGCGCATACCGTTTGCTTCGCGCTTATATCAAGTTGGCATGTGACTTTTGCCTAAAGGTTGATGCGCGGTTAGTGAGCGGTGCACTGTGGGAGCTGTCCGGAACACGGCGAGATGCCGGCGACATCCGGACCTGATTTCTACGGAGGTGGGCGGCGATGGCGATACCGCGGTGGATTCCGGTGGCGTTCGGGGATGTGTTTCCCCACGGGGCGTTCGTGCTCGGCGTGGAGGCGGCGAACGACTTCGAGAAGAGCAAGGCCGGCGTGGCGGATGCGCAGGAGCGGGACAAGGAAACCGGTGAGCTGCTGTGGGCGGTGCGGGTGATGGACGCCGACCCGAACGCGCGGGCGGGGTCGGCGGAAGTGAAGGTGAAGATTCCCGCGCCGGTCCAGCCGGTACCCCCGGAGCCAGTGGTGGGCACGGCGTTGCGGCCGGTGGAGTTCGAGGGGTTGACGGTCATGCCGTGGGTGAACAGGTTCGGTCCGACCCCGAAACTGGGCCTGGCGCTGCGCGCCAAGGGCATGCGGCCGGTCGGTGCCGCGGGCCGGCGGGTCGCCGATGGACGGGCGGCGGCATGACCGCGCCGACATCCACCACGGGCGCGGAGGGTGAGCCTGCGCCGGTCCGGTCGTCCTGGCATGTGGGCGTGCACGTCGGCTCGGACTGGTCAGCCCGCTGCTACACCTACCCGGAT
>NZ_CAKJTP010000252.1:0-2528 GCF_917627335.1 Protofrankia sp. CiT1
TCTCCAGGGCGTCGAGAGGAAGGTCGGTGCGCATGGTGGTGTCGAGCCGCCAGCCGACGATCTTTCGGGAGTACACGTCGGTCACGAACGCCACATAGACCATCCCGTCCCACGTCGGAACATAGGTGAAGTCGGCGACCCACAGGGCGTTCGGCCGGTCCGCGGTGAACTGCCGGTCGACCAGGTCAGCCGGGCGGGACGCGGCCGGATCGGCACGGGTCGTGCGGGGCCTGGCCCCGCCGCGTAGCGCACCAGTGAGTCCCGCGGCGCGCATGAGCCGCTCGACGGTGCAGCGGGCCACCGTGATCCCCTCGCGGTTCAACTGCCGCCACACCTTCCGCGCGCCGTACACCTCGTAGTTCTCCTTCCACACCCGTTCAATATCCACGAGGAGTTGCGCGTCACGCACCGACCGTGCCGACGGTGGACGTTCTTTCGCCGCGTAATAGGTCGACGGAGCAACCTGCAGCACGTCGCAGATCGGCTCGACTCCGCCGAGGTCTTCCTTATGCTGATCGATGAAGCCGACTACCTGGGAAGTCGCGGGTCGAGCTCCCGCGCGAAAAAAGCCGACGCCGCCTTCAGGATGTCGTTCGCGCGGCGCAGCTCACGGTTCTCCCGTTCCAACTCGGCGATACGCTCCGCGTCCGGCGTGGTGGTACCTGGACGCACGCCTTGGTCGACCTCCGCCTGGTTCACCCACAGCCGAAGTGTCGCGGGATGAACATCCAGCCGCTTCGCCACCGTCGAGATCGCCCTGTGCGCATCCGCCGGCTGCTCACGACGGATCTGCAACACAAGACGAACGGAACGTTCACGGAGCTCGACGGGGTACTTCCTGGGAGCAGGCACGACTCGATCCTCTCAAACGGTCGAGTCCCCACCGAACCCGGGGCGGTTCACTTCCTCGACCAGCGCCCCACCGGCGGGTTCACCGTCGACGACGCGGTCGCCTGGGCAACCGCTCCGGGCGGGAGCAGGGGCTGGCAGGCGATGCGGATGCGCGCCGTGCGGGGCTTCGCCGGCTACCTGCACACCCTCGACCCGTCGGTGCCGGTCCCGCCCGCGGGCCTGGTCACCGGCCACGGTCGTCGCGCGGTGCCCTACCTCTATTCCGACGCCGAGGTCGCGGCGTTGATGACGGCGGCGGGCACGCTGCGCTACCCGATGGCGGTCGCGACCTACCGGACGCTGATCGGCCTGCTCGCGGTCACCGGCATGCGCATCGGGGAGGCCGCGCGGCTCGACGACACCGACTTCGATCCGGAGTTGGGGCTGCTGACCGTGCGCGCGAGCAAGAACGGCCGGTCCCGCCAGCTTCCGTTGCACCCGACCACGGTCGCGGCGCTGGACGCCTACCGGCACACCCGCGACACGATCCACCCCCGGCCGGTCTGCCCGGCGCTGCTGGTCTCGACCGCCGGCACCAGGCTGTTGACCTGGAACATCGGCAACCGGTTCCGCCTGCTCGTCGCCCGCGCCGGGCTGACGCCGCGCGCGGGTGGCGCCCGGCCCAGGCCGTTGAGTCGGCCCGGGGCGCGGTGCCGGGATTGCTCCCGGCCCGTTTCCCCGAGCCGCTCGCCGAACCCGCCGTGCCGATCACTCGGCAACGGGCTCTCCACGGTTTCTGCCGTCAGGCGTGGTTGGGGGAAGGCCACGGGGACGGGATCTTGGCGCCCCGGTAGGAGTACCGGGAGACCGTCACTCCTTGGAGCCGGAAGTACTCGACCCCACCAGCCGCGATCACCCACCGCCCGGAAGCGGTCTTGAGGTGGCGGCGTAGCTGTCCCCAGTTCCAGCGGTGGCGGGCCCGGAGCATGTGGACGAGTCTCCACCAGGTGAAGGTGTCCAGTTTGCTGAAGGTCCACTTCGCCACCGCGTGGCGGAAGTAGTAGGCCCATCCGCGCATGAGCTGCCGGAGCTTGACCAGCACGGATCTGAGCTCCCACTGCGATGTCCTGTGCGTCAGGGCACGGATCTTCGCCTTCAGCGCCCGGACGGAGCTGGGCGCGACGAAGGTGTAGACGTACCACTTGTTCGTGCCCCTCTTGCGTTTCCACCGGATGCGGAAACCGAGGAACTCGAACCCGTCACCCATGTGCACGACCCGCGTCTTGAACGGCGACAGGCGCAGTCCCAGCGGGGCGAGCACGGCGGCGACGTCCTCGCGCAGCGCTTCGGTGTCCTCGCGCGAACCATGCACCAGCACGACAAAATCGTCCGCATAGCGGACGATCCGCCACGTCGGTGCCCCCTTGGAGCGGCGGTACGCGCGTTTCCCGCTGGTCGACATCGGCCCGCCGGGCTTCCACGGCTCCATCACATGCTCGTCGAGCACGGACATCGCCACGTTAAAGATCAACGGGGACAGGATGCCGCCCTGTGGCGTGCCGGTCATCGTCCCCTGCACCGCGCCGGGCTCGGTGAGGATCCCGGCCTTGAGGAACGCCTTGACCAGCGCCAGCACACGCTTGTCCTTGACCCGCAGCCGCACCCGGTCCATGACGGCCGTGTGTGACAGGGAGTCG
>NZ_CAKJTP010000252.1:3001-4161 GCF_917627335.1 Protofrankia sp. CiT1
AAGGCCGCCTCGATGTCCGCGTCCAGCACCCAGCGGTAGCCCCGGGTGCCGAAGTGGTGGATCTCGGCGATCGCGTCGTGGGCGCGCCGCAGGGGCCGGAACCCGTACGAGACCGGCAGGAAGTCGGCCTCGAAGATCGGTTCCAGCACCAGTACCAGCGCTGCCTGCACGACCCGGTCCGCGATCACGGGAATACCGATCTTGCGGACCTTGCCCGACCCACCCGGCTTCGGGATCTTTCGTTCCTTCACCGGCAGCGGTCGGAACGAGCCGTCCTTGACGGCGGCCCGCAGGTCGTCCAGGAACCCGGACACCCCGATACGCTCCTCCACGTCGGCGACGGTCAACCCGTCGACACCGGGAGTGTTCGCACCGCGGTTGCCCGCGACCCGGTCGAACGCCACCAGCAGCGTCGCCGGGTCATACACGAGATTGAACAGGTCATCGAACCTGCGGCCAGGATCGGCCGCCGCCCAACGGTGAAGCTTGGCCTGCATCTCCGATACCCTCACCCGCGGCCCGGCCGGACCAGAGCGAGGAGCGCCGCCATTCGGCGGCGCATCTGCCGGCATTGCAGCATCCATCCCTTCTCGAAACCGCTGCCGTCCTTCCCCATGCGGCCGGCTCTCCCGGCCTCGGAGTACTACGACGGCTCCGCCCCGCCCCAGACCGATCGGCGGTCGACGCGCCCAGCCCCGCCATCGCCACTGGACGCGGCGGACAGGGCAAGGCCCGGGACGGTTCCCGTGTTCACTGTGGTTCGCTCGTCGGAGGAGGAGCCCGACTATGCCCCTGCGGCCTCGCCACGAGTACGCCGCAGACCTTCCTCGTGGCCTCCTGGACGGCTCATGCCCACCGTCCCCGGAGTTCCCCGCCCAACATCCAGACGGGTACGCACCGCTCCCGGCCCAGATCCGTCAGGTTCGAGCCGGTGCCTGATCAAGGGGGTGTCACACGCCGGTTCCTCGCGTACTCCTCTCCGTCCCGCTCGCCGGACCCGGACCATCTGACGGTGCTGACCCGTCCCGGCTTTGTCAGGGCTGCTCCCACCCTCCCCGGCGTCACCCGGATCAGGCTGCCCCCAGCTCCACCGTCCTGCTGCGACAAGATCGGCGGCGAAGGTCTCTCACCTCCACTCGAACCACAGCGCCTCACGGCGC
>NZ_CAKJTP010000253.1:0-764 GCF_917627335.1 Protofrankia sp. CiT1
GCCACCCACCTCCGTAGGAATCAGGTCCGGATGTTGCCGGCATCTCGCCGTGCTCCGGACAGCTCCCACAGTGCACCGCTCACGGAGCGCTCGCCAAGCGCTTTCCACCCGGTGTATACAGCCGCTGGATAATTTCCGGCATCGCGACGTAGATCGGGATCGGAAGTACACCGCACCATTATTTTTGCTGTATGACAAACAACGTTCCCGTGCACACCGCTCGCGGCCCGCGCCCCAACGAGGACTGGACCGCGGTCGCCGACACGGTCAACGCACGCATGGCTCAGCAGCGGATCGGTCAGAAGGCGCTCGCCGACACCTCCGGGGTATCGGTGGCGACACTGCGCCGGATCCAGCACGGCGCCCACGGCCGCCGCGTCCAGAACACGACGCTCACGGCGATCGCCCGCGCCCTCGACTGGCCCGACGACCACCTGATCCGCGTCCTCCAGGCAGGAGGCACCCCCACGAGCGTCGGTCAGCCCACCGAGCGGGAAATCCTCGCCGGCATCGACCGCATCGAACAGCGCCTGGACGACGTCTGCCGCCGCCTGACCGCCGTCGAGAAACTCATCACCACGCAGGCGGCAAACAGGTAAGGGGCCAGCACCCCGACAACGGACGATTCCGCCCGTCGGGATCCTGACCCCTTGCATGTTCCCAGTGGTTTCCGCCGCGCGACGACCTCAGCCCGGTTTCGATGTCGTGCCGTCCGGCTCCCACGACGATGTCAGCTCACCGGCCGGCCGGAACACCAGCGTCAC
>NZ_CAKJTP010000253.1:1534-2409 GCF_917627335.1 Protofrankia sp. CiT1
GTCTACGTCACCGAACGCCTCGGCGAACCCCACCCCGTCCGGTAACGCCGCCCAGGCCCGCGCCACGTCCGCGGGTCGATCCGCCGGACAGATCGTGACCGTGTACTCCCCACCGCCGTTCATCGGCCGCCGGCCCGCCGCACCGATCGTGCCAACGCCGCCCCCAGCAGTACCCGCCCGGCCGCCGGCATCGTGACCGTGTCGACGAAGAAGAAGAGCGGGCACACCTGATAGTCATGCCAGCCGCTCTCCACCGCGAACAGCTCCGCCGACGCAGGGGAATCAAACGTGATCGTGGTGTCCCGGACCTGCCGGTCGTCTCCCGGCTCGAAACGCACCACCCCGTAAAGGACCGGCAGTCGCTCACCGTCGTCTCCGATGGTCGCTGGGCTTGTCGTGGGCTCTGTCGCTGACCGCATCCCATCCCGCTTTCGTCTCCGCTGGTTGGACACCGACCCAGCCATATAATGATCATTTCTCGGCATGGGCCAGACCGGCTCCCGGCCACGATTACGAGCCGGACGAACGGTGAAAAGGCCGCCAGCCGTATACATCCGGTGGTTAAACTGGCGGATGGTGCGCAGCATGAGACCGATTGCGCCCGACCATCCCGGCAGGAAGGCAGCCGTGACGTCCCGCAACCACGAGCTACCCGCTCCACCCGCCGACCTGTGGGACCGCCCGGACATGACCCAGGCCCTTGACCAGCGCGACATGGCCACGGTGTTGAAGACGTTCCAGAAATGGACCGGTGCCACCCAAGGGCAAATCGCTACCGCGTGTGGCATGCCCCAGTCGCATATCAGCGAGATCCGCAACGGCAAACGACAAGTGATAACGCTGGCCGTCTTCGAGCGGCTCGCGAACGGCCTGAA
>NZ_CAKJTP010000253.1:2912-4960 GCF_917627335.1 Protofrankia sp. CiT1
CATCCCCCGCGCCCGCCTCGGCCTGGACGACGAGAAGGCCCACCAGGAAAGCAGGACGACCACCACCGTCAGATCTGACGGATCCACCACGAATACACCCGCACAGCCCACCCGCCGCACGGTGTCGCTCGGCCTCTCAGCAGCTATCGGTATCGAGATGCTCCCTGGCGAGCTGGTCACCGCGACCGCCCGGGAGTCCGCCGCGTTCGTGCGACGCATCGGCGGCGCGACCGTGGACCCCCTCCTGATCGAGCAACTCGCCGACGACGTCGCCCGCTTGGCGGTCGAGGCGATCGCCACGCCACCCGAAGACATGTTGACCGAGGCTCATCACATGCGCACCCAGGTATTCGCCGCCCTGGACCAGGGATGCCGTCCCACCCAGATGCGCGACCTCTATCTGATCGGCGGCCAGCTTTCGGGCATCCTCGCCTACGCCGCCCTCGACCTCGATGAACCCCGCGCGGCCATGACCAACGCCCGTAGCGCGCTGATGTGCGCTGACATGGCCGGGCACACCGGCCTTGCCATCTGGGTCCGTGGCACCCAAAGCCTGATCGCCCGCTTCGCCACCCGCTACACCGACGCCCACCAGTACATCCGCGCCGGTATGGCGCTACACCCCACCGGCGCGGGGCTCGCGCGTCTGGCCAGCGGCGAAGCACAGTGCCTGGCCCACTTCGGGGACAGCGCCGGTACCCGCGCCGCACTCACCACCGCGGTCAAGGCCATCGACAGCCCGGGCATCCCCGGTGACATCGACACCGGTCTGTTCACGTTCACCCAAGCGAAAACCCACTACTACGGCGCAAGTAGCCTCATCTGGTTCACTGACCGCGCTGACGCGGCAGCTGCGGAAGACGCCGCGACCACCGCCATCGACCTGTTCCAGAACGGGCCGGCCGAGGAACGTTTCCTCACCGACGAGATCCTCGCTCACATCTACCTGGCGACCGCCCGGCTTCTCCTCGGCAATATCGACGGAGTCGTTGACGCCCTGCAACCGGTACTGACTATCCCGCGGGAGAACCGCGTGTCCTGGCACCGCCGCCGCCTCGACCGTATCGTCTCCATGCTCAACGCCCAGCGTTACCACAACGCCGGCACCGCCGCTGATCTCCGTCACGAGATCGCAGCCTTCTGACCCTGGCCCGTTCGCCGTCACCGCAGCCCCTGGGCTGAGCGCTTACCAACCGCAGCCGAACCGCGCATCCAGCAGACAGGAACCGCTCACAGCAGGCATCGTGTGGGCAGGCATCGTGTGGGCAGGCATCCGGCCGGCAAGGAGGCGCGGTACGTGGTCACGGTACGAGTCCTCCGGGTATTCACCGATCATGCCGGTAGGTACGGTAACCCCCTCGGCATCATCGAGAACGCCCCGGTCGCCGTCCCCGACTGTGACCGCCGGCAGGCCATCGCCGCCGCTCTCGGCTACAGCGAAACCGTGTTCATCGACGACCCCGACAAAGCCCTCATCACGATCTACACCCCGCGTCGGGAACTTCCGTTCGCGGGACATCCCGCCGTCGGTGCCGCTTGGATGATCGCCCGCCTCGCTGGAACCCACCCCGACGTTCTCCGGATGCCTGGAGGGGAAGCCGCAACCTGGACCGATCCGGACGGCGTGTGGGTCCGCGCCCCACTCGCGATCACCCCGCCGTGGTGGCAGGAACGTCTCACCAACGCCGAGCAGGTCGACGCCCTCACCGGGCCGATCAATCCTGCCCAGGAGATGACCCAGGTCTGGGCGTGGCAGAACGAAACCGCGGGCACCATTCGAGCCCGTACCTTCGCAGCCCGACTCGGCATCGTCGAGGACGAAGCCACCGGCTCAGCCTCCATGCGCCTGGCCGCCGCACTCGGACGCCGCCTCACCATCTGGCACGGCCAAGGTTCGATCATTCACGCCGAACCCGGACCCCCCGGCTACGCCGCCATCGGCGGACACGTCACTGAAGACGACCCCCGCATCATCTGATCTGACCAGCGGCGAACGACTCGTACCACAGCGGATAAGCCCGGCAGACTGCCGAATTGCCCGTTTTAGG